>NZ_CP029395.2 GCF_001704615.3 Acinetobacter defluvii | reverse complement strand
GCTTCAGATAGTTAATTTCCGTCCTTTTTGTGGGTGGAAGGCTTGGTGACGCCAGCGCAAAATTGATTAAGTCTGTTACTGGGGTATCTGAACAAAGCAGACAACGGCATGAGTAGTCATAAAACGCTGATCGTGAGTATATTGGGGTAATCCCTTGCGGTGATCATTTAAAAGCGTTTATAGGCGGTTTTGGACGTGTTCAGGGGGTGATGTAAGCCCTAACCAAAACAAGCGCAGGTTTACACACTGATGCGCTCCTGTGAAACGATGGCTCGGCTCCGTAGTGATGCTTTGACTCGTTCGGGTAATACTCCTAGAGCATTGTCTGCCGTTCCATGAACGGACATGACAAGGCTCTAGGGTGAGTATTTCCTGATCTTCTCCAACTCTCACCATAATGATAATTCACTACTTAGGCTTTTTATGAAAAATTTAGATTTAAATCAAATACTTCAAAATGAAAAAAACAAGTTTTTAGATGAAAAACATTTAGATTGGTATGTTGAAACTTACATTAGAAATTATCCTGAATTTCTTGAAATGGACTATCAGAAAGCTATGGATCTCGCTAAACAACACTTTGAAGATTATGAAGTATTGACACAATACATAGTTGACCTGAATAATGCTTACATCAGTGCTAAATCATATCTTGGCATTGAGTAGAAACTTTTGCTTAACAGCCATCATTGCGGGATGAAGTTTTTATTTGCTCTGGTCACACAACGCTGACACAAAATCCTTTTGAGTGTTCGACACAGAAAGGTACTGAAAAGCCTATTGCGGGGGCTTTTTTTTTATCTAATCAAAATTAAGGGCGCACTTAGCCATTGAATCAATGGAGTGCTTCCAGTAGTAACCGAGTGGGCGGAGTTGCCCACGACTGCGTGAAAATTGCTTCAAAACTTCTTTTTCCCTGATTACAAGCTTCCTATCCATCAATCACCTTAATTTCAGAGCGTCCCGCATGGGCGCGAACTATTTTATATTTATGGTACTGGAGAGGGGGAGAGAGGCAGGCACTTGTGCGCCTCCTCCCCCTATATTTTTTGCTATGTCCACTTATTTAATAGTGGACTCTACTCTACATGGTGGAGATTTTATAACCGACTTCGGCTTTATTATTTCCCCCTTGCTTTCCGATTATTTCCCCCCTGGGGAATTAATCAGAACCTTAGCAAGCGAAAAATAAAAACCCGACCATATTGAATATGATCGGGTTTCGTTTTATATTCGATGCACGGTTATTAATTCCTGGCAGAATTAATAACGAAAGTTATGTGATCTCAACAATCGACATAAGATTCAAGATAAATCTCCGTGCTGTGAAATTATTATAACGGCTCTCAGATTAAAATAAATCCCTCTTTCGTTCTTAATT
>NZ_CP029394.2 GCF_001704615.3 Acinetobacter defluvii | reverse complement strand
AGCTCGTTTTCGAGCTGCTCAATTTTTTCTTGTAGCAAAACTTCCCTTTCAAACTGAGTGATTTTTTTCTCAAACATTATTTCGATTTAAATCCTAATTTTGCTAAATGAGGAAGCAACGTTTTTTGTTTTTCAGGATCTTTGAGCATCGAACGAATACGAGCAATAAATGGTTTCATGTCTTCGCCTGCATGTGCCATCGTTTGAACTTCAGGGAGTTCTGAAAGTTTACTGCTAAACGTATCAAGTTGAGATTCTGTCATTTTGTGGAATAGGTCAGGTGTATTTGGATCTCGTCCTGTTTCTATAACTTTGGGCTTTGGTTTTTCTTTGACAGTGAACTGAAAGCCAACTACGGAACGCCCACGTTTCACATTTTCATAGCTTAGGTCTATATCTGTATTTGCGGTGATCTCATCCAATGACGGATCAATTACACGACTTTTTAAATTATTCATTCTTGTTCTATACGATTCAGGCAAGCCCAATTGTTCAAATAATTCATCTAAGCTAATTTGAAAACCACCCATTGTTTGGTGTTTCTTGGCTAAATGATATAGGTCTAGCGAATAGTCTTTTTTTAGTCTTAGGACGACCTCTTTTTTATATTTGGTATAAGGGTTTAGGGCATCAAATTCTCTAAGTAGCAGCAATACTTCATCTGTAAAATATAGCTCTGTCCCACCCTGATTTTTTAAATAGATTACTTTGTTTAGCCATCTAATTCTTACTCGATTACCTTCAGTATTGGTATAGCCAAAAAAACGAGTAAAAAGCCTATCAGTGGCTGATTCTAAAGCCGTATAAGCCGTTGATAAGTTAATGCCACATTCCTTTGAAAAGTCGCTCGATGATATAAAAATAGGGTCGTTGCTTGATATTTTGGTGGTTCTTGCTAAAGGCGTAGCCATGATAAACAAGCGTTTTTCATCAAGTGACATACTCCGATAACACTCCACAACTCTATTTTGTAAAACAATCCAGTCTTTTGGGTAGTGTTTTTTTATATCTAAATTCATTTTATATCTCATTAAGCTACATTTTTAAAAAATGTAGCTTTTTACTATTATGCTGTCAATAAATATTTGTAGCTTAATACTTGGCGTTTGTAGCTTTATAACTTGGCGTTTGTAGCTTTATGAGTGATTTTAACTTGGCGTTTGTAGCTTAATACTTGGCGTTTGTAGCTTTTTAAAGTCTGAAAGCTATATCTATCAAGGCTTGTAGAGGGGCGAAAAGCTTTTAAAAGCTTTTTAAAAGCTAAAAAAGAGAATCAAAGGCAAAATCAAAGGCTATGGCACTCGCTTCGCTCGTGTCGTTTCAAGAGCAAAAGCAAAAGCAAAAGCTTTGATAATGCATTCGCTATGCTCATGCTTTTTTAAGAGCAAAAGCATCAATACTTCGCTCGTAGACACTCGCTAACTCCTTGGGTCGATAAACGTATAGATATAGCGTTGAAAGCATTGCTACATCTACGATTCACCTATTTTAAAAAGCAAAAGCGGTTTTTCAGAGGGGGAATAAGCGAATTTTCATTGTGTCGCTCGTAGACACTCGCTAAATACTCACCATTTGCGTTCTAAGGCGTTTTATTTATTTCAACTATAGTTTTATGCTTAAAACAAGAAACATCGCTATAACCCCCATTTTTTTGCGTTCTAGAGCGTTTTAAAATGGTGTTGGTGAGTCGTAATCATTGCCATTGTCATTTTTTGGCTCATTTTTACGCTGTTTTTCTAATTCTTGACGTCTTAAATATGCCAAGTGCTGCTGCTCTCGCTTTTCTTGTTCAGCAAGTTGCTTTTTCTGTTCTTGTTCTAAGCGTAATTGCTCTCTCAATTCACGCTGTTGATTGAATCTTTCTTGTTCTTCTTGTCTTTTTACAAACTGATGATATTCAAGTTGTCTATCAAAATTTTGTTCTAATTTAAACACCTGCTTATTAAATTCGTTCTCAAGATTTGGATGATTGTATTTGTTAATTATATCTAAATACGGTTTTGCTCTTTGCTGAACCTCATAGAGTGTTTTTTTGGTATCAGACAGTTCTTTTTTTAATTTTTCAGTTTGACTAGCCAGTGCATTCGCTCGGTCAAATCGTGGTGCAATTTGATCAAATATCTGATCAATCATAGCGTTTGCAACTCTCTCACCGTAAGCATTCTTAGATTCAAAAAATTCAGGTTCAGGTACTTCATATGTGAGTCCTTTTTCAATACCAGGTTCATTTTCGTAATTGTTCAATTTCTCATAATATTCTTTGATAGACGTATGTTTTGCTTTACTCCCTTGTACGCCCCGATCTAATCCTAAATCTTTTACTTCAACTGCAAAATCAGTCTGCATCTGTGAAAGCGTGTGCCGAGATCCGCCAATAAATTTTTTAGCATTCAATCGTCCTGTTTCTTCGTCCACTGGAACGACATAGGCAACTAAATGGGGCGTTGTTTCATCTCTATGAATCGTGGTGCTGACAACATTATTTTTACCGTATTTATTTTCGAGCCATTTTTTAGATTGCTCAAAAAATGCAGTTTCTTTTTCAGTTCCCCAACCATCCCACTCCGGACTCGCTGTAATCAAATGTTCAATACATAAAACCGCATCTTTACGTCTTTTTTCAGGAATACGATCACGAATAGCGGTCATACATTTTTCATTTGTATCCAGCTCATGCTCATTCAAATGTGTACGGGCATCATCGGCATTTAACGTTTCTCGATTGCGATAATTATGCGAAAGACTGCCCCCAACATCGGCAAACGATTTCAATTTCTGAAGGCGCAAAATAGCAAATGACATTTGAGGAATCCAAGACCGCAAAAAGCACACGATAGCAGAGGTTTTTGAGCTTTGCGATAGCGAAGTGGACTCACTCCACTTTTAAAACCCCTTATGGTGTTTTAAAAGTTCATGAGCGAGGGGAATCCTCCCCTCGACCCCGACAAACTTTCAGTTTGTATAAAGCGATTTCTTGATGCGCTGAATTCGGTTTTCTAAACCGACAATGCTTTTCTGCAGACGATCGCTATATACTTTTTTTTGAAGATCAGAAAATTCTTTA
>NZ_CP029393.2 GCF_001704615.3 Acinetobacter defluvii | reverse complement strand
TTGATCCTGAATATCAAGGACAAAATTTATACATTGTTTTAGATAAAACCAATAAAGGAAATGGGGTATTCCGTTACTTCCCAGTAGCTAGTACTTCGCTACCTTTTAACCCTGAACTAAAATATTATCTAATTGATCCAAAGTTTAATCAGTCAATTAATTTGAATAGTAAAAGTACGATTACTTTTCCATCTAAATTCTTGGCTCAACCTCAACTATTCACTATTGCTGAGCATAACGTAGGTAAGAAATTTCCAATGCTTGATATATATCCTTATATCAAGGGAAGTAATAACCTCAAGATTAAGTTAGCCGAAGTGAATAAAGGTGCTAATACTAATACAGCGAATCAGATAGCAAAATCATTAAATTTTTCGGAAATCGATTCTACTGAAACTCGTTTAATTGAGGGATCTGATACTCCCAGTAGTGCCGCGCAAAAAGTCTCTATGGCTGCGGCTGCTGCAACTTGTGCATCTACAATAACCTCTAATTTAGCGAGTTATCGAAGCCTTGTGACAAGTACAGGGGTGGTAAAGATTTCAGCATGTGAAACTATTGCACCTAACATTCATATCGCTTTTATCAATTTAAAAGATAGTCGTGTTAAGTACGATATACCTGTATCAGTGGCAAGTACGGCTACAATACCTCATACATTAAATTTACGTAGAATCACAAGTTATACATCTGGAATTGCTTTAGTGAATGGTTTTACCTGGGATGGAGATAAAGGCTATCCAAATGGTGGACAAGGTACGGCTAAAGGTTTCCTAAATACTACTAATATTGTACGGGCCAGAAATACAGATGCAGCCCCCAATTTAACTAATAAACTAATTTTTGGAGTAAGTTCTGCAAAGGCATTAAGTTTTTTTGAGACAGGAAGTACCAGTTATAACTTTGGCAGTTATGGTTATAACTTAACAAGTAGTTCAACTTCAGTGGTTAAAAATGGGGTATGTGCTACAAGTACAGAAACAGACCGTTGGTCTGCAATTGGCGCAAATCCTGCAAATGGGGAAGTTGTAATGGTTTCTTCAACGTCGGCAGGAAGTACCAATGCTGCTGCATTATGCTCTGTCTTTAAAGCCTTTGGTATCAATAATGCTTTAAGACTTGATGGTGGACCAAGTGCTGCTATGGTCATTAGCGGAGTTCATTTAAACCCTTTGGTCGGAGGAGCAAATGTTCTTTATGGTAGTAGTCGCCACATTGCATATCCTCTTAGAGTAGGTAATTAAAAACTAATTCATTAAAAAACCCCTCTAAGTCTTGCAACTTAGAGGGGTTTTCATTTAAATTCGAGGGGTACAGTTATTTGATGTTACTAGCATCATTTAACGAATGATCGGCAGAGTTGGCACTCGTACTGATATTCACCTTACGGCTTATGTACCAGTTCTTATTTTAAAGAAATACTACTGTTAAACAAGCCCCAAATTTGAAACTTTCGTTAAATTTGATTTCTAAACCATCAGATAAGCACCAATAGGTCGAGCTTTGTCTACTTCTGTACGCCCATTTTTTGAATAGACACGTATAACGTGTGGTAGGAATAAGTGTCACTGGCGTTATATGGCTATAGTCGAAAGGCTAAACCGCTTACAGGGGAACTTCACATAGGCGGAGCGTTGGGAGTAGTTACATAGGACTTGTTAAGTTGTACGTTGGGGAAACCCTCGCAGAGATACAGGCAATGTAACGACAGGGAGCGCGTGGAGCGAAGTGCAAGACTTTGAGTCCTTGTCTGCATAGTCAGCAAAGCTATGTGCGGATACGACCGATATACGTGGCTCCGAAGCCAAATATATACAGGTAAATCGGCGATACTTAGGGGATGTGTTATTTTTTTAAATGACCGCCCTTAGGGTGAGTATTGCCGAAACTCTCTCAACCGTTCACCAAAGCCAAAGCACGAAGTGCGACGCTTTGGGGGCGGGTTGAGAAGTTGAGAGCATTTGTTTTTTATATATTAAGAATAATTATTTTAAAAAACTATTACTGAAAGGAGTTAATAACGGTTGTGGGCAAAGACTTTTCCTGTGCATTAAACCTGTGTGTAACTCAACGTATAAATCTGTGATTTATGCGGAGTTATGCATAGTGTTTATGCATAGATCAGAAAAGGCGGTCGCTTGCGATTGTCCATAATCTTGTAACGACTCATCCAATACCGAACTAATCACAGATAGCCTTTGATCACATGCAGTCAATATTCTAGCGAATCTTGCCGGCCTGTAACCAACATGCTATTGTGATTAGAAGCCAGCATACACAAAGGGGACTTCGTCCCTTTTGTGCTACTGGGATCAGGGGCTTCACCCCCGACACCCCCGAAAACCGTCCAAAGAGAAAAATCATAGATTTTTTCTTTGGACGGTTACAAACCGAGGATCTGATTTAGGCATGACTAAAAAAGAAGTTTTCAAAAGACAAAAGGAAATCAAAATCCGTTTAACGGATGAAGAACATCAGGCTCTTTTAGACCGATGTACTACAGCTAGCCTTGCGAGTTGGATGCGTGAAACTTGTTTAAGTGAAAAACGTACAAAGCAAAGCAAAGTGATTGAAGTAGACCCAAAATTATTAAGACAACTTTCAGGCATTGGAAATAACCTAAATCAGATTGCTAGATTGGTTAATCAGCAAAGTAAAACAAGTTCAGCCATAGATCGTATAGCAATAATTACAGCTTTGTCAGGTATAGAGCGGGAGCTTCAGAGATTGCACAATGATCATAAAAATACATAGTCGTGGTGCAGGTTCGGGGCGTGGTCCCGTAGATTATTTACTTGGTAAAGATCGAGATCGGGAAGATGCACGGCTAGATCGTGGCGACCCTGAACAAATGATTCAATTAATTGACAGCACTAACTTTGCTCAAAAATATACATCGGGTGTTTTATCGTTTGCAGAGCGTGATTTAGACGAACACCAAAAACAGCAGATCATGGATAGTTTTGAACGTGTATTGATGCCAGGTATGGATAAAGATCAATACTCAATTCTATGGGTGCAGCACCAAGATAAAGACCGCCTAGAGCTTAATTTTGTTGTAGCAAATGTGGAGCTTCAAAGCGGTAAACGCTTACAGCCGTACTACGACAAGGCAGATCGTCCACGTTTAAACGCATGGAAAGACCTAGTAAACGATCATTACAAGCTACATGACCCTAACGACCCTCTAAATAAGCGTGAGTTATGTACTCCTAATGCTTTGCCAAAGCATAAGCAAAAAGCCTCAGAAATCATCACAGATGGACTTTTAAGCGTTGCTGAAAGTGGACGTATCCAAAACCGTGAGGATGTGATTAAAACGCTTGAATCCGCAGGCTTTGAGATTGCGAGAACTACGCCAAAAACAATCAGTATTAAAGACCCTGATGGGGGTAAAAATATTCGTCTTAAAGGAATGATCTATGAGCAAGATTTTAGATTTGGCAAAGAACTTCGAGCAGATATCGAACGAGCAAGCGAAAGATACAGAGCAAGTCGTAGTGACAGAGTTCAAGAAGCACGAGCAACGCTTGATCGACTTGTTAGAAGAAAATGCGAAAGCAATGAACTCCGCTATCCAAGAGCAGAACAGACGGTTACTGCCGACTATGTTAAAAACTTGGAGTATCGTAGCCATAGCCGTGATAACAGCCCTTTTAGTGATGTGGGGCATCCTAGCTTATCAGAGCTACAAAATCGGCAAGAACGCAGAGATTATCGCTCAGCAGAACTTAGCTATACAGGACTTAGCGAACAAAGGGGGCAATATCAAATTGAGAGACTGCATAGACAAGAAAGATCGCAAACGCTTATGCGTTTTGGTGAACAAGGACGCAGGGACTTGGCAGAATGGCAACCTAATGGTTCCAATGGGGTATTAATTGATGACCGAATTAGAAAAGCACTTACTCGAAGCCTTGGAACAAGCACAGGCGCAACAACAGCAGAGGGAAGCCGATTTACTCAAGATGTTCGAGAGTACCAAGCAAGAGAGTCAGAGCGTCAGGGAAGCATTCAAGAAGCTTTTAGAGAGTATCAGCGAAACAGATCAGACCCGAAACGAGAGCTTGAACAAATTAGCTCGGCAAGTAAGCAACTTGAGCTTTCAAGTGCAAGACTTCAAGATACAAAACAAAGCCTTGATCGAGCAATTACAGGCATTAGAAATGCAAGTCAGCAAGTTAAAGAAATAAATCAGCCTAAAAAGAGTTATGGAATGAGATTTGGCAGATAACAATGTAAATTACATTTATTAAAGGAAATATTAAATAAAAACTTTAATATTTAATGACTAAAATTAAATAAGTGATAAAAAATGAAAAAACTATTCGCATTGAGTTTACTAGTATCATCGACATCAATCTTTGCAGCTTTACCTCCGTTTACGCCCCAAAACCTAGAAGGATTTAAAGGTATTCAAAGAGATAGTATGTCTCGTTTGAGGGTTAATCTAACAGTTTCTAGTAATAATGATGCTGGAGAGATTAATATTTCTAATTTCACTTTGTGTTCAGCAACTGCTTGTTGGAAAGCTGATGTTAATAAGTATATACCCGTTGTAAATAGTAGTACCACTAGAGGGCACCTAGTAGCAGATGTATTAATTCCAAAGAATGAACAAATTAGAGAAGTTTTCTTTGAACCGACTACAGGTAAACAGTCAATTGAAGGTGATTTAAAATTTAAAGAAGCAGTAAAAA
>NZ_CP029392.2 GCF_001704615.3 Acinetobacter defluvii | reverse complement strand
GAGTCAGCTTTTGATAGCTAAATCTACGATCAAATAGGCTTTTGCAAGCATCTTTAAGAACTTTATAGGCTGTATTTCTATGAACATTGAAATGGTTGATATAGCTTTCAGCATGAATCGTCAAATCTTTATCATTGGGTGTATTTGATTGCCTAGCTTCAAGTATGGCTAACAGTATTAAACGTTGTTCTGATAGGTCTAAATTATAACTGGCATTTATTAGTGCATTATCTTTAACGACTAGTTCCTTTTTCATAAGCACACATGTTTTTTAAATATATAAGTACACTCTATTTTATTGAGTGTCACTTTGCAAGATAAAGGTGTACTTATTGCAAGATAAAGGTGTACTTATTGCAAGATAAAGGTGTACTTATTGCAAGATAAAGGTGTACTTATTGCTATTTTTATTCTTATATATCAATTAATTGTAGAGGCTAAAAATTAAAAAATTAAAAAATATTAAAAAGAGGGGAGTGCTTAAAACTGCCCTATGTACTCGCTAAAGCTCGTACTCTATTGAAGCTCGTTCCTCGCTTCATGGGGCAGTTTTTGGTTAATCCTGTTTATGAAATCTAAAAGCAAAAGCATTGGTAATGTATTCGCTTCGCTCATACTTTTTGAAAAGCAAAAGCTCCAAAGTTCGCACCCATTCGGGATGCTCTGTACCTACCGTTTAAAATCGAAAGGGAGCTTGTAATCAGAGAAAAGGCTAGCGTGAAATTTTGATGATGCTCAATCGCTCGTAGACACTCGCTCGGTTCTTATTATCTAGGTTTTAATTATTTAATGGAGCTAATCAAAGTTGTGAAACATTGATCAAAGAATAGGCGTGGAACGTGAAAAATCATAAAAAAAGCCCATCTTGGGGAAGATGAGCTATAAACTAGAAACTACAGCATTGATTTCTAAAGATAATTATAATGCATTTCGTATAAGGTGTATTATGTTAATTTTAGAAATGCTTAATAGCCAAGAGTCTTTAAATATTTAGATAATCTTTTGAGAGATTCATCTAAATGTTTTTGATCTTTTAACATTCCACCTTTTAAAACATCAATAAGATCAGAGTTTTTTGTTAGATCAATTTTAAAATCATCACATATAGGCAAAGTATCATTTTTAGCATAACTCATAGAAGCACATAAAAGGCTAGCTAAATCAAATACTCTATGAATTGGTAGCTCCTCTGACTGTCTAGACCATTTTTCACCTGTATATCGCCAGACCTTGGCTGATAAATCCATATTTTCAGAATCACTCCATTGAGCTAATCCAATTGATAAGCCTGCAGCATCAGTATTTCCTGCAAATCGACCATCAAACTGAGAATAACCTTCTAATTTAACGATTGGCTTATGTGATAAGTGAGTTGGAATTTCTTTTTTCATATAATTTAGTAAAACTTCTAGTAAAAATATTACTAAACATGTTACTAAATAATTTACTAAAGTAAAGTGCTATTTTGACTTCTATTTAACATAATGGCGGTTATACGAAATTTAATTATTTTTGCTAAAACACTATTTGAAAATATAAAAACCATAAAAAAATTATGGTTTTTTTTGTATCAACTTGTTTGTTGTCTCTATTTCATTGAATACTTCAAATTTTTTCCGATCATTATTGGATTTAACAACTAGAGTTAAAATAAAAAATATTATTATAAAAGACAGGAAAATCAAATACATTCTCATTATTAAGTCCACTATTAGTGCTATGAAAGTATGCTTCCTTATGACAAATAGATAGGACATAAAAAATGAAAAGTAAAGCTCGACACTTTGAAATATGGCTTTTGCCATGTTTCAAAGTCGAGCCACTTTGCGACATCCGGTATTGATAAGATTAAGAGAAGAACCGAGCAAAGTACTTACCAGTAATTATTTAGGATCAATCACACAGTAATCTTTATTCGTTCCGTGACAGTCATTTTTCATGATCCGTACACAAGCTCTACCATTACAATTTTTAATATCTAGGTTGTAACTCTGTTCTAACCAAGCTGCTTCTGCTCGACGCTGCTGGATTTCATCAAAACTTGGAATAAATAAAAATATAAAAGACAGGAAAACTAATACCAGACTAAGGAAAATTGCACACAACAAGGCAATAAATCTGTAGTTCAATTTATCGGTGGCTTTATCTAACTCCTGAATACGACCTTGAAGGGCGCGTGTAGCTTCCTGATTTGCGTTATTTAGGGTCTTTTTGCTCTGTTCTAGTACCCCACTAGCTACCTTGTTGTAAAACGTCTCTAATCGCTTGTTATCATCTGCTATGGCTTCCCTGTATTCCTTCATGGAGGCTAATAAAATATATAACTGGTCGTCTAAATCGTTTTGATTGCTCATAGGGAAGGCCCATTTCTATTCATGCTTTTGCGTTGTTTCAGCTTCATCGCTTGTTCTTGCTGTAGCTTTAACTGCTTTTTATGTTCCAGTTCTAGGCGTTTAGCTTCCTGATCTTTCTTCCATTGCTCAAAGCCTTTTTCAACACGGTTAAAACCCTGTTCTAAGGTCTGTTCCTTGTGCTGTTGTTTGTATTGGAGCTGTTGACTGTTCTGCTGTTTGATCGTGTCGTTGAAACGGCTAATTTCAGTATCTATGCCCTTTCTGCGCATCTGGGTGACTTTACTGCCTTCATGTATGGTGGCCTGTAGCTGATTACCTTGATCGGCATAACTGCGGTGGTCGATTCTTTCCCGATACCCTGCATATTCCAGAGCATGATTGGCTAAGTTTGCCCAGGTGGCTCGAATCTGTTTAATTTCTTCCTGGCTTGTTCCCATGCCTAAGCTTTTTCTTTTGGTGTTACTTAACTCAATTTCCGATTTTTGAGTGAGGACCAGTTTATTTTCAGTATCTAATTCTGCTTTGCGAGTTGTCAGTAAGATATGTGCATGATGGTTTTTATCATCTCCACCTTTGCTAGGTGCATGAATCGCTAAATCTGCAACCACCCCATAACGGTCTACTAAAGATTGGGCAAACTCTCTTGCTAGTTCTTTTCGCTGTTCTTCATCCAGCTCGTCCGGTAGAGCAATTACCCATTCACGTGCGGTTCGGGCATCTTTCCGATTTTCTGATTTTTCCGCCAGATTCCACACTTTGCTTCGGTCTAATTCAGTATCCAAGTTAGAAAGAATCTCTGTATACACTACACCTTCTTTTTTCGTGAAGTCGTGCGTTAATCCTGTCCGTTCATCTGTCAACTTTTCCCCTGCACGATAAGCCATAGAGGCAACCGCAGTTCGTCCCGAACTTCGGTTAACGGTCTTAGTCGTACAGTGATAAATTGCCATGCCTTAGCCTTGTGATGGTTTTGCTTTTGCTTTTGAAAAATTGCGTAGCAATTTTTTGGGGTTAAGGGGTATCCCCTTACGCAAACTTTGACTTGGATGAAATCCAAGTCGTAAGTGCGCATTTCATGAAAAACACGATAGCATATAGCCCGCTTGAATTTCAATTCATAGGGTTTTATGCTTGAGTGGTTTTCTATATCCCGAAATTAACCGTTATGACAAAATCTGCTGAAAATATCGAAAAGAAAATTGAAGCCCAATTAGAAAAGTTGAAACAGTTAAAAGCTCAAAAACAGGCTATTGATGCAAGAGAAAAAACCAAGCAAAAGGAACAAGAAAGAAAGGACGATACAAGACGTAAAATTTTGCTCGGTTCTTACTTAATTAAAAAGATGCAATCTAATGAAGCCAATAAAGAAAAAATACTCGCTGAACTCAACGAATATTTAACAGAAAATAGAGATAGACAGCTTTTTGATTTGCCCGATATTGAAGCCTAATTTTTCTTAGCTGTTTGGTTGTTCTGTTCGGCTTGATACTCGGGAATGAGCGTATTTAAAACCTTTTGAATATTGTCTTTGTCCTCTATCTGCAAATTATCTCGATAGTAAATTAAGTCCTGTATTTTGCTTTCCATCTGCATTTTTTTGGTGGGTTCTGCATTTTTGGATATTCGAGATAATAGGAAGATATAACCGCATATATTTTCCCTCGCAATTTCATAATTTACGATGTCGAGGTATTCAACGGTCACATGTTTTAGATCAGTTGATAGGTTGTTTAATTTAATCATGGCTGAAATCCTGATTTTTCTAATATTGGATAAAGCTCTCTGAATTTTTCAGGCTCTAAAAGCATATCTGCTATACGGATAGCAAATTGTTGGTAGCTTTCTGTACCTTGTGAATATTTCCCCATTTCAGGCATTTCTGACATTTTATTGGCAAATAAATGGCGTTGTGCATCGGTCATTTTGACAAAAAAGTCAGGTGTGTTTGGGTCACGCTTAGAATCTAATTTTTTCGGCTGTGATTTTTGCTTAAACTTAAATGAAAAACCAATAATTGAACGACCACGTTTGTGTTGTTCATACTCTGCTTTTATATCTGTGTACTCATTAATTTGATCAATGGCAAGGTGTAAAACTTTTTCTTTAAATTGCCCCATTCTCTTGTATTCGTTGGGTTCTATGCCTAATTTTAATCTTAGCTCTTCTAGCTCTACCATAGTCACTTTGCCTGTACTACGCCATGCGATAAGCAACTCATACAAGCGTATAGCGTAAACACTAGTTAAACTGCTGACTTGCTCTAGTTCATAACTGGTGAAGTGTTTTTCTAAATTTGTAATCAACGGTACAACATCATCAGAAAACTTAATACGAACAAGAGCTTCATTTTCTACATAAGATATTCGTTGTACCCATCGACTTATTACATTCTCAATGTTGCCCTTTT
>NZ_CP029391.2 GCF_001704615.3 Acinetobacter defluvii | reverse complement strand
ATAGGTTCGATTAAGCAGATCGTCTTCTAATTTTGAACATTGCTCATCATCAATGACTCCGGTAATACTTTGTAGCCACAACCCATCTGCTGCTAAACGAAGTAACTCTAAATCAGGATGACTATCCGTTTCTGCATGTTGAGATAATCTATTTTTTAGCCATTCCATCCAAATTTTATTAAAGGTAGGCTCTGTGATCATAGTCATTGATAACGCTGACCAAGCAGAAACCACCCCATCTATTTGATGGATAAAAGAACTATGAATATAAGCTCGTGTGAATTTACCATATTCTGTTGGATCGCGTTTAATCAAGTATTCAACTGTTTGATCTAAATCAAGAATTATTTGATTGAACATTTCTTCTATCAAATTTTTTTTATTCGGGAAATGGTGAAATACCCCCCCTTTTGTTATACCTACTGCTGTAGCAATATTTTGAATAGAAACACCAGAAATACCCTTTTGAGAAACAAGAATAGTTGCCTGTTCAAGGATGCGCTTTCGAATAACCTCTGGTTGCTTCTTTTGTTGCCGAATTTCTTTCACTTAATGACCTGCTGATTGCGAAAATAAATTAATAATTATTACGCCAGATACGATAAAACCAATTCCAATTAAAGCAGGATTATCTAGTGTCTGTTTAAAAACAAAGTAGCTAACTACAGCAGTTAGAACAATCCCAACACCAGCCCATATAGCGTATGCGATACCTAAAGGGATTGTTTTAATAACTTGTGATAATAAATAAAATGCCGTGCTAAAAAAAATAAAGACCATCACGCTTGGAAAAAGTTTTGTAAACCCTTCCGATTTAACTAAAAAACTACTTCCAATCACTTCGGAAACTATTGAAAATCCAAGTAATACATAAGCGAGTAACACACTGTTCATAAGTAATCATACCTAAAATACCCATCGGAAGGTATGTTAAATTTTCAAAAAAAAATTATCAATAATTATTTTAGATTTTCTAAAATTAACATAATACAACTTATACGAAACTGATATTTATTTTCCTTAAATATCAATGTTATATTCTAATCTTAATACCCCATTCTAGCCCGTATGGGGTTTTTTTATAATTATTCACGTTCCACGCTTAATATTTAAACAATGTTCCACGTTTTTGATTAGATATTTTAATCATTCCAGTAAGAGCCGAGCGAGTGTCTACGAGCGACCACCTGGCATTAAAATTTTGCCCCTGCCTTTTCCCTGATTACAAGCTCCCTTTTGCTTCATAACGAAAGATACAGAGCATCCCGAATGGGTGCGAACTTTGGAGCTTTTGCTTTTCAAAAAGTATGAGCGAAGCGAATACATTACCAATGCTTTTGCTTTTAGATTTCACAAACAGGATTAACCAAAAACTGCCCCACGAAGCGAGGAACGAGCTTCAATAGAGTACGAGCTTTAGCGAGTACATAGGGCAGTTTTAAGCACTCCCCTCTCGAAAGGCTTTTAATTATTTTTAAAGCTTTTAATGCTTTTAGACAGGTTGAAACCCTTGTGTAGTAAGTGTTACAGACTATATAAACGGACATTTGCTCTTGTATAAACGGACATTTGCTCTTGTATAAACGGACATTTGCTCTTGTATAAACGGACATTTGCTCTTAATTAAAAGACATTATAAATATTGACCTTAAAAAGATATTAGATTACATTGTCCTTTAATTAGATAATAATAAGTTCTTCTTATGAAAAATAGTTTAGTCGTGAAAGATAATGCTCTAATAAATGCCAGTTACAACCTAGAGCTAACGGAACAACGTTTGATCATGCTAGCTATCATTAATGCTAGAGAATCGGGACAAGGAATCACTGCGGATAGTAAACTGGAAATACATGCTAGTGACTACGCCAAGCTATTCAATGTATCTGCCGATGCGTCATATAAAGCTTTGAGAGAAGCTGTAAATAATCTGTTTAATCGTCAATTTAGTTATACAGCCGAATATAAAAAAACAGGCAAAGTCGGCATTGTTCGATCTCGCTGGGTAAGCCGTATATTTTATGTAGATGACCTAGCATTGTTAGAAATTACTTTTGCTCCTGATGTAGTGCCTTTAATCACACGATTGGAAGAACACTTTACAAAATATGAAGCTAAACAAGTTGCTCACCTAACCAGTAAATACGCCACTAGGCTTTATGAATTGCTGATTGCTTGGCGTGAAGTTGGAAAAGTTCCACAACTAGAACTTAGTGAGTTTAGAAACAGATTAGGTCTTGTTGATAGTGAATACACCGCCATGAGTGACTTTAAAAAGCGTGTGCTTGAACCATCAATTAAACAAATTAATGAGCATACTGATATTACTGTAACGTATGAACAGCATAAAAAAGGACGGATCATTTCAGGTTTTTCTTTCAAATTTAAGCAAAAACAACAGCCAAAAGTTGAAGCAAAAAGAGATCCAAACACGCCTGATTTTTTTATAAAAATGACCGATGCACAACGCCATTTATTTGCGAATAAAATGTCAGAAATGCCTGAAATGGGGAAATATTCACAAGGTACAGAAAGCTACCAACAATTTGCTATTCGTATCGCTGATATGCTTTTAGAGCCTGAAAAATTCAGAGAGCTTTATCCAATTTTAGAAAAATCAGGATTTCAGCCATGATTAAATTAAATAACCTATCAACCGATCTAAAGCATGTGACCGTTGAATACCTCGACATCGTAAATTATGAAATTGCGAGGGAAAATATATGCGGTTATATCTTCCTATTATCCCGACTATCCAAAAATGCCAAACCCACCGAAAAAATGCAGATGGAAAGCAAAATACAGGACTTAATTTACTATCGGGATCATTTGCAGATAGAGGACAAAGACAATATTCAAAAGGTTTTAAACACGCTCATTCCCGAGTATCAAGCCGAACAGAATAACCAAACAGCTAAGAAAAATTAGGCTTCAATGTCGGGCAAATCAAAAAGCTGTCGATCTCTATTTTCTGTTAAATATTCGTTGAGTTCAGCGAGTATTTTTTCTTTATTGGCTTCATTTGCCTGCATTTTCTTAATCAAGTAAGAACCGAGCAAAATTTTACGCCTAGTATCATCCTTGCGCTCCTGTTCTTTCTTTTTGGTACGTTCTCTTGCTTCAATAGCCTGTTTCTGTGCTTTTAACTGTTTCAGCTTCTCTAACTGGGCTTCAATTTTCTTTTCGATATTTTCAGCAGATTTAGTCATAACGGTTAATTTCGGAATATAGAAAACCACTCAAGCATAAGACCCTATGAATTGAAATTCAAGCGGGTAATATGCTATCGTGTTTTTCATGAAATGCGCACTTACGACTTGAACTTCGTTCAAATCAAAGTTGCGCAAGGGGACACCCCTTAACCCCAAAAAACTGCTACGCAATTTTTTAAAAGCAAAAGCATCTCAAGGCGACTGCATGGCAATCTATCATTGTTCAACTAAAACAGTTAACCGAAGTTCAGGACGAACTGCGGTTGCATCAAGTGCCTATCGTGCAGGTGAAAAACTAGAAGATGAACGCACAGGGCTGACCCATGACTTTACGAGAAAAGATGGTGTCGCCCATGCTGAAATTCTGTCTAATTTAGATATTGAAATTGACCGTGGCGAACTTTGGAACTTGGCAGAAAAAACCGAGAACCGCAAAGATGCCCGAACCGCTAGAGAATGGGTAATTGCCCTGCCTGATGAATTAGACGCTGATCAACGTAAGGACTTGGCAAAAGACTTTGCCAGGTCCTTAGTTGATCGCTATGACGTGATCGCAGATTTAGCCATCCATGAACCGAGTAAAGGCGGTAATGATAAAAACCATCACGCCCATATCATGCTCACAACCCGAAAAGCCGAATTGGACGCAGACAATAAACTCACTCTGGCCACCAAAACCGATATTGAACTCAGCAACGCCAAACGAAAAAGCCTTGGTATGGGTACAACCCAAGACGAAATTAAACAGATTCGGGAAACGTGGGCAAATTTAGCCAATCACGCATTAGAACGAGCAGGCTACCGAGAAAAAATAGATCACCGCAGCTATGCCGATCAGAATAACGGACTACAAGCCACCATCCATGAAGGCACTAAAGTCACCCAATTACGCAGACAAGGCATAGACACTGAAATCAGCCGTTTTAATGACAATGTGAAACAGCAGAACGCCCAACAGCTTGACCAACAGAAACAGCAGAAAGAGAGCGTTTTACAGCGTGGTTTAAACCGTGTCGATCAAGGTTTTGATCAATGGCAGAAGAACCAAGAAACCAAACGTCTAGAACTGGAACGCCAAGCGGAAATGAAACGACAGCAAGAATTAGATAAACAACGAGCCGAGCAAGCACTCCGCAAGGCATATCAAAAACTAAGTAGAGGCGGAATGTCATTATGAGTAATCAAAATGATTTAGATGACCAGTTATATATTTTATTGGCATCCATGAAGGAATATCGAGAAGCCATAGCAGACGATAAGAAGCGATTAGAGCAGTTTTACAACCAAGTCGCTAGTGGAGTGCTAGACAAGGCTGAAAAATCGCTAGAAAACACAAATAAGAAGCATACAGGTGCATTAAACAACAGTATTCAGGCATTAAACGAAGCTACAAACAGGCTCAACTTAAAACTTATCTTTATTTTTGCCAGCACGTTTGTTGCTGTGATGATGGTGTTCATTTTGGCTATCTTTTTATACATACCAAGCAAAGACGAAATTGATGAACGTAGAGCAGATATGGCTGTACTAAAAAAATATCCGCTACAAATTCGAGAAAGTGATGGTGAAACATTGGTGAGAATAATGAGGAAAAATTGCTACTCGTTTGAACCGAGTAGTGTCAAAGAAAAAACGTATGACTGGTGTCAGATCGACCCTAAAAAATACTAGTTGATCGGTACTTTGCTTGGTTTTTCTCATTACAAATCAAATTACAGCAAGCGCAAAATTGCCCGACTTTGAAACATGGCTTTAGCCATCTTTCAAAGCATCGAGCTGAAATTTCGCATAAGAGATTTTATGTTAA
>NZ_CP029390.2 GCF_001704615.3 Acinetobacter defluvii | reverse complement strand
TTTTAATCAAAATGAAACTTTAGTGTGCATTATCAATCCATAGAGAGCTTAAATCATCCCCAATTTCTGCGGACAACTCTTGGGATAAAAATAGGCCAACTTTGTAAGCTAAAACTTACATAGATTTAAGGATTTTGCGGATTGGTAATTCAAGGCATTAATCCTATGATGGCTATACAGGGAACAGGATGTTTCCAAAAAAACAAGAATAAGAAAGTAGCGCAAGGAATGGGCAGCACGAGATCAGCAAGACGAGCAACCCAATCTAAAAAAGCCCGACAGGATGTCGGGCTTTTTTATGTCTTGAATCTGGATTTCGTAGATGAGATTTTATGTTAAATGCATGACCAAAAAGCCCAATTTATGGGCCTTTCGTATAAGGTGTATTATGTTAATTTTAGAGAAATTTAAAGCCCAACATAATTAATTAGGATTTAAGTATGTATTCAATTTCATGGACATTAATAGTCATTTCTTTTTCAGCTTTGCTTTTGATCATTTCTAAACGAGATTTCAGACATAAGAAGATGATTCAATATTTTGGTGTATTTGCGATCTTTTTTATACCTACTTTAGCAATTTTAGGTTATTTTGATTAAGCCTTTTTACATAATGGCTGTTATGTGAATTTTTTAAAAACACATTAAAATATTGATTTAAATTGTTTTTTTCAGATTTCTTATAAGGCATATTATATTAATTTTAGTAGCTCTTAAAAGGCTTCTCTTTGATAAAATCAATTTACTAAAACTAATTTGTTATTATTTATGAAACCAGTCCTGTTAATAATTGATGTTCAATCAACTTTTAATCCTCCTAACTGGTTAATACAAAAATTAGAAAAATTGCTGCCTTCGGTTCATTCAATCGCGACTATAGAACTACATGATGAATCAATAGTTCCCTTCAAAAGCCAGCTAAATTGGGCTCCATCGGAATTTGATGAATGTCCACTAAAAGTAGAGAAAGTATTTATTAAGTATGGATATTCTCCAACAGATGACTTGATTCAGTATTTGAAAGGTTTAGATACTCAACAAGTTTATGTATGTGGTATCCAAACGGATACGTGTGTTCTTGCTGCTGGTTTTAGATTATTTGATGCTGGTCTTTTCCCCTGCTTAGTTACAGATTTAACTGTAGGTTCTTCTTTAGATCGAAGTGGAAATTTAGGAATTCAACTTTGGAAACATCATTTTAGATCAATTACTACATCTGAAAATTTATCTTCTAATACGATGATTTAACATAATGGCTGTTATACGAAATTGACAATATGTACAGTATTCTGTACATTTAGGATTGTAAAGTTTCAATCACTACCGCCTAGGTAGTCTAGCTAGCAGCGTTTTGACGCAGCTTACCCTATGAGGGATAGATATATGCATGTATTTACATATACGGACGCACGTAACAATTTAAAATCTGTTTTAGATAAAGTAATTGATGATGTAGACGTTGCTTTTATTACAAGAAAAGAAGGTGGCCATGCTGTAGTAATGGGACAAGATCATTATGATAGCTTAATGGAAACGTTATATCTCCTTTCATCTCCAAATAATGCAAGTCGTTTAAATGAATCAATTGCTCAATTACGTGCAGGGAAAACAAAACACAGAGAGTTGATTGAGGATGACGAATCGTAACGTCGAATGGACTGATAATGCCTGGGATGAATATATCTATTGGCAGACACAGGATAAAAAGATACTTAAGCGTATTAATACCTTAATCAAAGAATGTCAGCGAACACCTTTTGAAGGAACAGGAAAACCAGAACCTTTAAAAGCTAATCTTTCAGGATTTTGGAGTCGTAGGATTGATGAAAAGCATAGATTAGTTTATGAAGTGACAGATGAACGAATCTCTATAATTCAATGTCGATTCCATTACTAACAAGATCCCCTATTTTTAGGGGATTGTTTTTTTATTTAATACAAAATCTCATATGCGAAATTTAGGTGTTATTCCATATAACGCCATTAAAAAGATCTTTATCTTTCTGCCTATTTTCTTCAGTCTTACTTTCCGTGCTTAAAAACTTTTCAAAATCGGTTAGTTGACCCTTAAAAGATTCATCATTTTTCAGTTTGTTTAGAACCCAAGCTCCCAGTAGAATTTTACGTCTAGTATCATCTTTTCTTTGTCGATCAGAATTTTTCTTTTTTTCACGAGCAGCAATAGCTTGTTTTTGTGCTTTTAGTTGTCTTAATCGTTCTTCTTGCTTTGCAATTTTTTGCTCTAAAGTTTCAACACTCATACCATCACCATCTCAAGGAATCCCCCTCAAGCATAGGTCTGTTTGAATTGAAATTCAAGACAGCCCATGCTATCGTGGTTTTCCCGAAGGGCGCACTTAGCCATTGGATTTCATCCAATGGTGCGACAAGGGGTAAATCCCCTTTGTAATCCCCTGACCAACATATACATGTTGGTAATTTCGATAAATCGAAATAAAGAGCAAAAGCAAAATGGCGATATATCATTTTTCAGTTAAAACGATTAGTAGAGGTAATGGACGATCGGCCGTTGCTTGTGCTGCATATCGTTCAAGTGAAAAATTGGTATGCGATTTTTATGGAAAAGAACAAGACTACACAAGAAAAACTGGTGTCGAATTTACAAAAATCTATGCACCTGAAAATACAAATACTGAGTTACTCAAGCGCCAAACACTTTGGAATGAAGTCGAAAAGGTTGAACGTAGAAAAGATGCATTACTTGCAAGAGAGTTTGAGATTGCATTTCCCAGTGAGTTAAACGCTGAACAGCGTGAAAATATGCTCAATGAACTTTGCCGAAACCTCGTTAAAAAATACGGTGTCATCGTTGATGCTGCTATTCATGCACCTCATACAGACAGTGGAAGTGATGAACGCAACTACCATGCACACATCATGTTCACAACCCGAAGTATTAATGAGCAGGGTGGCTTTTCAGCAAAAAAATATAGGGACTTCAGTCGTGACAATGGCACAGAAACTGTAAGCCACTGGAGAGAATCATTTGCAGAGTTATGCAATCATCACCTGGAACAAAATGGATTTGATGAACGTGTCGATCACAGAAGTTATGAAGACCAGGAAAGTGACCTAGAAGCAACTCAGCACGAAGGTCCTCAAGCGACATACCTCCGGAGACGAGGGATATTTACAGAAATTAGTCTGAAAAATGATGAAATTAAGCTACGTAATTTAAAAATCAAAAAGGTCATCGCACTGGATGAAAACATCAAAGTATCTGAGGATCTTGTTCAAAAAGTACGAAGTGAGCTTCAGTTTCAATACTCTCAAGCTGAGTATTCAGAAAAAACTTCTCAGAAACTTTATGAATTCCAAAATGAAGAATTATCAAAATTAACAACAAAATTAGACACGATGAGTTCTGCAATATCAGAACTACGCAAAAAAGAGCCTTTATTTTTTAAAACAAAATGGATCAATCAAATAAATGACCTGATCGACCAACACAACACCCAACTAGACATCCAAAAGCATATTTCTGGTCTTAGTGAAATAGAAAAAAAAGAGAGATATTCTGATCATTTAAATAAATGGACAGAAGAAAATCAGCTGCTCCAGCCTAAAAAGTCTTTTGCAAAATTTGACGAACCGAACATCACTGTTAAACAACGAAAACTTAATGATCAAATTTCAAATATAGATCATCAAATTTCTGAAATATCACGCAGAGAAACTGAGTATCAAGAGTATGTACGCGATCAAAGACTGGAGATCATAAATAGTTATATATTTGAAGAAGATAACTATGGAAATAAATACTTTAGTCCTCAAAATGGTGAAAAACAAAAGCGACTATATGCAGAAGAAATGGAAGATCTAAAAATCCAAGAATTGCATGCGGCTTTTACAAAAAAAATTGAGACCGAAGCGCAGCAAGAGTTTTCCCAAAAAAGAGCAATACAGCTCGAAAACGACCGAAAAGATCGTGAATCTAGAGAACAGCAGTTACGTAAAGAACGAGAGCAACAAGAACAACGCTATGCACAAGAACGAGAGCAACAAGAACATTTGGCATTTGTAAGACGCCAAGAACAAGAAAAACAGCAGAGAAATGAGCCTAAAAAGCCAGAAAATGACAATAACCATGACTACACGCCTTAGAAATCCCATTTAAGCGCAAAAAAACGGGGGTTTTAGCGACTTTTGATAGAAATACAGTAAAACTATAGTTGATAAAAATAAAATCGCTTAGAACGCAAATGAGAGCCTTTTAGCGAGTATCTACGAGCGACACAACGAAAGTTTGCTTATTCCCCCTCTGAAAAACCGTTTTTTATTGAATTACTGGGGACAGTGATTAGCGAGTGTCTACGAGCGAAGTATTGATGCTTTTGCTCGTCAAAAAGCATGAGCATAGCGAATGCATTATTCATGTTTTGCTTTTTGAATCCTTGATCATATATGCAAAAAACTGCCCCCACGAAGCGAGTGAAACGAGCTTCAATAGAGTACGAGCTTTAGCGAGTACCAAGGGCAGTTTTAATAACTCACTTTGGAAATAAATTCCCTTTTATTCTTTTAAAAAGCTTTTAAAAGCTTTTAGACCCTCTGAAAACCTTATGCAGCAATAGTTTCAAGCGTTAAAAGGGTACAAATAGCATGATAAAGGGTACAAATAGCATGATTTTATCGTTTAAAAGGGTACAAATAGCATGATTAAAGGGTACAAATAGCATGATAAAGGGTACAAATAAATTATTGTACCCTTATGTTTATTGGTGTACATTGTTTTCTCATAAGGGTACAAAAATCATGTTCATTTTTTATAAGGTTTGATATCTGAATGAATAAAGAAAATAGTTATGATAAATCTTATCCAGTAACAACAATGGCTATTCAAAACAAAGTTACTGAATGCTTTAAAAGCATGTCTGTAGATGAAAAAAGAATTTTAATTATGGCTTCTCCGATTGCTAGAAATGTCGATGCAAGTGAACAAGATCAAATCTTAATATCTGCTCAACAATTTGCTGATGACTGTGGTATCAAAGTCAATTCTGCTTATAAACAAATTGAAAATGCGTCAAAAAAACTAGTAGATCGGTCCTTTTCATACGTTAATGATAGGGGGAAAAAGGTCTACTCTAACTGGGTAATTGATGCTACTTATGAAGATGCAGGGATATCTTTAAGGTTTACATCTATTGTTTTGGTGATGTTGAAAATTTTAGATAAATACAATCCATACACTCGTTATAAAAAAGATGTAGTTCTAAAATTAAAAAAAGACTACTCAATAGATTTTTACCATTTAGCGAAAAAAAATCAGGCAAAAAATGGCTTTGAATTAACGCTAGATGAAATGTTTACAGAGTTTGGTTTACCAGAATCTTATAGAGATTTGAGGAACTTAAAACGAAGAGTTTTGAAGAGCTCATTAGATGAAATTAATGAATTTACCGATGTAACAGTTGACTATAGTCCAGTTAAAAAAGGACGTTCTGTTGTCGGCTTTAAGTTCACTGTGAAAGAAAAATCTAAGCCAAAATTAATAGCTCCTGAGCGAGATCCAAAAACAATAGATATGTTCTGCAACCTGTCTGATGCTCAAATTAACAAGTACAGTGCTATTTTATCTAAACTTTCTGAGCTATCAGACCTAAGTAACTTCCAGGACTATCCTAGTTTTGCCCTTTGGATTAGTGGCATCTTACGAGATCCGAAAAGTGTAAGAGAGGAAACAGCAAAGCGGATTTTTAAAGCTCTTCATAGCAAGACGGATTTTAAACCATGAAAACTAGAGCTGAATTAGATGCAATGAGCCATCAAGAACTCAAAGACTATGAGCAAATTTTACTTGCTCTGTGGACACCAAGAATGGCTATTGAAAGTGACATTGAAAGGTTAAGCACTAATCGCAACGAATTATTAGAAATTTTTAATCAATTAAAAAATCCTGATGCTCCTGAAAATGAGCGTTTAAAAAATTCTATTTTATCGCTCAAATATAAGATTGAAGATTTAGAAGATAAATTGGATGATCTTATTCAAGATAATCGCTTAAATCGTGCAGATTGAATTATTCAGTTTATTTAATTAAAACCGTGAAACATTGATCAAAGAATAGGCGTGGAACGTGAATAGTCACAAAAAAGCCGTTCCAGTGCGCTGAATACTGGAACGGCTCAAAGTAAGATAATGATTTAGAAGGGATAAATCAAAGCATTTCGTATAAGGTGTATTATGTTAATTTTAGGAAAGCTTAAAAAAACTCTATAGATAAAAATAATTTCAAAAAATACTTGATCTAAATACTCTTTAATACTATTGTATATTTTAACCACTAAAACATTTAAGAGTATTTTTATGTTACCTCCTAGAGATTCTAATGATTTCCACATTGCTTTAAAACAAGAACGTGAGAAAAAAGGATTAACAAATACAGAGCTTGCAGAAGCAATTGGTATAAATACAGTAATGATAGGACGTTATGAACATACTTGTCATGAAAACTACTACTCAGTACCAAGTCAAGAAACTTGGAGAAAATTGAACGATTACCTATCTACAGGTACTAGAGTTAATTTAAAATCCTCAAATAGTATTGAAGACTTATCTGTAGAGGACTTAATTAAAGAATTAAAAAATCGTGGTGCTAAAAGCATTAACATTGAATGGTAATTTCGCTTTAAAGAATTAAAAAATAGAGGTTAATATGTTTGAAGTAGAACAAAAATTTAATGAAGAAATGCGACAAATCTACGATAAGTCAAAAGAGCTTACTCCACCGTATAAACCAACAAGATTTAAAAAAATGCTTGATCAGTACGGAGGAATTGAAACAGCCAATCGACTATTAATTTCATCAAGTAAAATACCTGATGGTTTTACAGAACTATATTCAAGAGGACCAGAAGCTTTAAAGTTAACAGTCGAATATCTCATTTTAAAACCTGAATATTCTGCTTTGTTTAATCCTGACCAGCAAGAAATAGCAAAGAAAAGGTTAAAGCAGTTAAATATCGAGTTACCCTAATTTTTCCCCTATTTAACATAATAGAGCTTATACGAAACGTACTCATAAATAGTTTTATATTTCAAAAAGTTATGCTATAAAAAATTGGGACGCAAAACCTAAAAAGCCGACTTGGAAACAAGTCGGCTTTTTTATGAACGGATTTGATACTTCTTGCCAATGTTTTTGATGATT
>NZ_CP029389.2 GCF_001704615.3 Acinetobacter defluvii | reverse complement strand
AAGTTTTTACCATTGATTTTGACTATGTGAAGCCATAGAGGGCGATTATGCATATTGTCTTAAAAGACGGTTCTGTACTGCCTTATAACATATTGGTCAGTGCTGTATTACGTTCCGATAGTGTTCCAATTCCTTTGTCGCTTGAATTTCAGGTGCTTTTAAGTACAGAAATTGAGCCACAATTGGTAGAGGATGAAATAGTTTTCATTGGTGAAAACTATATTGAAATGAAGATCATCAAAGCCAATATTCAACGTACTGGAATAGTGCGTGATGGAAAGCGTGTAGTGATCGGTGCTTTTATCGCTATTTTGAATGGTTGTGAGCAACTTATTAAGCCTTTAGCTAAAGCAATTTCAATTGAAAACACAAGTATCGGGGCAGCATTAAAAGCCAGCGGCACAAAATTAACAATTGCTGAAGATGTGCCATTAATGCGTTATTTCTGTCCATTTGGGCAAACGCCTACTTATGAAATTGCGCGCAAATGTGCTGAAGAAGCCGCCGTGATTAATTCAGATAACAATGGGAAAATTGTGGTTAGGCGTTTATCTGCTTTGATGCAAAGTGCTGAACCAAAATTAAAACTCGATGCAACATCTGTCAGTTGGAAAAATAATAGTACGGGGCTTTTGCATGAAGTACCAAATTACATCACGATTAATAAAGACGGTAAAACAGTTGAGGGGGAAATTTCAGCAGGGAAAATAGCGAGTTATTACCCAAACTTAGATACCCGCCGCTTAAAAAATCTATCTACAGCTTTGGTGTGTAAAGGTACGATACAACGGGCATTAAGTACCGAAATAATGGCGGGTGATTTAATTGAAGTGGATAGCAATCGTTACTATGTTTTAACAGCAGCCCATCGTATTGATACTGGGGCTTTAGGTGGTTCAAAAGTTACAGCGACAAAGCTTTGGATCGCAAAAGTGGAGAAGCTATGAATAATCAATATCATGGGTTTTACCCCGCTAAGATACTGTCTTATAACGCAGAAAAGCGTACTGCTAAGGTTACTGTAGAGCCTATCACCAATGGCATACAAGATGGTATTACGGCAACATTTGCTTATCCAGTGGGTGATGATGATTTAGATACAGAACGCGAAATTTTAGAGGGTGCAGACTGTTACGTGTTCTTTGATCAAGGCGACCCCTATAGCCCTGTAATTTGGGCTTATCGTTCACATGGGACAGGTGCAGTCGTTGATTATCGCCGTATTCGTCAAGAAAACATTGAGCTTTACGCAAAAAATAATATTAATTTATTTGCAAAAAAGGTACTGATTGAAGCCCCAGACATTATTTTAAAAGGCAATGTAACACATGAAGGGAATTACAAGCACACTGGGGATATGACACATCAAGGCGATACGCTACAAGTCGGTAAATATACTTTAAATGGTAGTCAAACGATTTCTGGTGGTCTAGGTGTGTCGGGTATAAGTAATTTTGCGGCAATGGCATATTTCCCGCAAGGTGCAGTAATTAACGGTACACCTTACAGCGTTCACTATCATATCGGCGCACATGGCAACACAAGCCCACCAGTTTAAATCATATATTCATAAATATGATTATATGATTTATTTTAGAATTAATTGGTTACAAGGAAAAAATATGGGTAATTTAGCAAATGTAGAGTATAAAATGCGTATGACGCAAAACCTTAAAGATAAAATAATTGAATCAGGTAAAGAACATAATAGATCTATGAATGCTGAAATTATTCACCGATTAGAAAAGAGTTTTAAAACCACTTGCACGGGAGTCGAGCATGTAGAAACGGACATACTTTTAGCTGTATTGGCAGAAAGATTGGCTAAGAATGATTGTGAAATCAAAATATCTAAAAAATAATCGGATCTTTAATTCCAAGCCCCTAAAATGGGGATTTTTTGTGGCTGAAATTTAGGAATATCAAGAAATCATATTTTCTCAAAACTGAAAAATGAATGTAGTTATAACTATGCATTCAGGCTAAAAAATGAGTCGTGTTGGGAATTTTTTAAGCAATATCTTTGCAGAGGGGAGAATTGAACAAAAAATAAATTCTCAACCAAAGCTATCAGAAATTAATCAAACCTATGAGAACTTTGCGCCCTATTCATTAGGCACGTATTACCATAAGGATTTGCAGCGGCGAGATCGAAAGACGATTTATACAAGCTATAAACGTATGCAACAAGATCCGACTATTGATGCTGCATTAAACTTACTTGTAACTGCTGCATTAGGTGGACATGAAACACGCGGCGAAGTCGTGTTTATTAAACCCGCTGATCATTTGCGTAATGATGGCTCAAGGGCAAAAGAATTACGCAAACTTGTCGAAAAAGAAAGTAAGTATTTACAGAATTTGATTAATAATTTTATTTTTGCTTTAGCTCGAAATGGTATTACATACGGTGACTCATACGCACGTATTTACGGAACGCGTGGTTTTGGGGTTACACATGTAATTTGTGATGAATATGTTGAACCGCCGTGTATTCAAGCGTATGAACGCGCAGGGAAAACCGTTGGATTTCATCTTTTAGAACAAAACGAGTTTGAAAATAAAGGGATTACAAAGCTTACAACGGCGCAAATGATACGAATGAAAATGCAACGTATTGTTCCAGTACCACAGTACAGCTTAAATCAAGTTTTACATGGTCGGATGCTCCAAACCAATGAAATTGATCAGATCCCAATCATCCCAAGTCCAGTCGGCGGCTCATTTCTGCAAAATGTTGAAAATGCATGGGAACAAATGCAATTGATGTTTGCTGCATTGAATAGCCAACAAATTGCAGACAGTGTGAAAAGCATGTTTATGACAATTGATGTGTCAAACATGCCACCTGAAAATCGAAAAATATACAAAGAGAGCTTGATTAAAGCTATTTTAACTCATCATGAAAAAACTAAAGATGCTTTAAAAGGTGGCGATCCTATTTGGGGAATAAATACTGTTGTTTTACCACAGTGGGGGGAAAAACAAGTTGTAAATCCATTAGGTGATATTGCACAGCGTACCGCACCTTTATCAATGGAATTAGTGATGACCCACATGCGCCGCGCAATGGGTTCGCTTGGTCTGGATATTTCGCTTGTGGGATGGGCTGATATGTTAGCGGGCGGGCTTGGTGATGGTGCAGCATTCCATACGTCAGCGCAAGTTATGCAGCGTTCAGCATTGATTCGACAAGCGATAACAGAGCCTTTGATTGATCTAATTTTATTGCACTTTGCCTATAAAACAGGGAAAATTTTTGAGCGTTCCGATCTACCTTTTAAAATCGAGTTCTATAGCGATATTAGTGCCGCTGCTACCGAAGCATTAGACAATAAAAATACACGCTCTAATACATTGATACTAACTACTCAAAGTTTAATGGCATTGAAAGAATTAAAACTCGATGATCAATCAAATAGGATACTTCTTACTGAATTTTTAGGCTTAGATGATGACCAGGCTGAAACGATTGGGGGCGGGTTAAAACAATCAATTGCTGAAGAAAAAGCAGCGCAAAGTGCTGAAAATGGATTACCGCCCCCAGTAGATGAGGGCGAAGAAAATTTAGAGGATGATGAATAATGGCTTTCTCAACCGAAAAACGCACTAGAAAAAGTGGGCAACTAGGGAAAAATGGCGGCGGTGGATTAAATAAAAAAGGTCAAACCGTTGAAGAAGCCGTTTTGAATAAACAAGCTGAAGATCTTAGTTCCCAAACAGTTGAACAAGTTGAATTGCGCCAATGGTCTGGGTTTTCTAATGCTGAAGCAATAATTCGATATAAAGAATTATATAGTTTAGGGCATTTCATGAAAGCACATTATTGGGTGAAATTTGCACCCTATAATGACAATCTGGTGGGTTTACCGTTGTTTGCAGATGACTTAGCGGGTTTTTTAGTTACTGAAACAAGCTTACCATTACTAGATGCTGAATTTGATGAAAACAAGGTCGGGGCATACTATAGCAATACATTCACAGGTATGCGTGAACCAGACATTCAAATGACCCTTTTAGATACCAGTGATAGCCGAATTATTAACAGCTTAATGCAGATACGAAAAGCGATGATTAATGATGATGGTACAATTAATCCCCCCGCAACTTATGCAATGGAAATTTCTATCGGGCTGTTTTCTAAGAAATTTGGTTTTCAAGTTACGGCGGCTGAACGTAATTTTATTGTTGCGCCGACTCAATCAAGTTTAGATGGTTTAACATCTAAAAGTTTTGAGATATTAGATGTACCAATTAGTTTTAAGGTTTTAAAACCGTATCAGTGGAAGTAGGAATAGCGAAAAATTAATAAAAGAAATTTAGTCAATGATAAGTCCATTCTTTGAAAAAATGGGCTTCATACGATGGCTAAACATGATGTTTTTAAGGTACAGCATAAAACAGGGACAACCCGTTCAATACAGTTTGCCAATGGTACGGTTACACAAGACCATTGCATCGCAAACATTGGCGAGTTACAAGGGCAAGGTCGAAACATCCCCGCGATTTTATGTGATGGTGCAGTTGAGCAAGACCATTGGAATATCTTTAATTTAGTTGATGAAAATGGACTGTTTTTAAATCATGTTGCTGTACGTGGTGCAGTGAGTGAAGAACAGCAAAATGAATTGATTGAACGTTATTTTCAGCCAATTTTAACAGATAGCGTAATTCACAGTAGCCATGTATTAACAAATGGTGGTTTAGAACGTTTTTTAAATGAAAAAACTACACCAGGTAATACAAAATTTTTACTGTTAGATGATGCAAATCACTTTAATCATCGTGTCACTAAAATAACGCCGTCATGGGACGAAGAACAGATCACATCGCACAATGGGCGAGTTGGTGAGTTTTTACTTGATATGGTTCGCCATGATGATCATGACGAACTTTTAGAGCATGTTACACCACAGGACCTTATTGTTGATTTACTTGACGGCACAGAAGGCATGTTGACTGATGCCATGATGCTTGAATATAAGCAGTTTGACCGAGTTATTAAAAGACTTGGCGATGCTTTACGAAAACAGGGTGATCATGAATTTAATGTTGAAAACGTTACACCTATTGCACCATTTAAAAAAAATGGAGTGGTCAATGTTGGTGTAATTTTTGAAATGAATGATACGCAGACCGTCACCGTATTGTTCAATAACCCAGACAGTACACCCGCCAAGCTTACGCCGTCCGATATTTTGACTTCATGGAAATGGATGCTAAATAAACGCGATGTAACAGCAGCTTTACAGCCGAAAGCCAAAGAATCAACACGCTATACACTGATTGCAAAGCGCATGATGCAGCTTTTAGTTAAAAATCATGGTCGCTTTCAACGCGCAGCAGGTGAGCGTTTGCGTATTGATCGTGAATTGCAAGAATCTCAAGCCCTTGTTGATGAAAAAAAACAAGCATTGCTTAATATCGAACAGCAAATCGCTGATCAACAGGCAAAGATTGATGAATTTATGGCTGAAAAGCAGCACAATAATAATGCCGATGTAACGCCAGATCATAAAATGCAAACATTAATGGAAAGACTAAAAAATTTAGGATTTACAGCAGAAAATGGATTAAATGGACTTTCTAAAGAAAACATTGCTGTTAGCATAGACTGGACAGGGAAAAAATCAGTTGTTGCAATTGATAATAAACAAGTTTTTGTATCTGAAAGTGAAGATGAAATCATTGATTTTGTTAATTCTGAACTATCAAAAAACACGGTTTCTCGAATTAATGATCAGTATGATATTGAAGTAATGGCAGCGGAAGTAGCAAAAGATGCTGAAATGAAATATTACGCTGATGAAGATAATCGTGGCAAAGCGGAATTGATTAAAAACGCAATGGCTTATATTAAATTTGATTTACCACAAGGTATTAAATTTTCTGATTTTCAGAAACTTGTCGAATTAAATTTAAATGATATAAAACCCGCCGTTGATCCAGTGCCAGAACAACAGTCTGAAAACACACAAGAACAAGCAGATCAAAATGCAGCTTCAAATAATGTGACCGAATATGCCTTAAAAAGCACAAACCCCAAAGCACGTAAACCCGTTGGTAAAATCAAACTAACATTGGTTCAAGACGGTATTTATGAAGTCTTTGGACAAGAAGATAGTGTGGGCGGTGAAACGGTTGGAGATATTGAAAGTATTAAGCGTTGGATAGCGGGTCGCTATATTCCAATGGGTACGGCTATTTATGGTGACGGCGGGTGGGATTATGTAAAAAACCGTCTAAAATTAATGTCAGGTGATGATGTTCTAGGCATAGAGAATGCAACAGAACCAACAGAATCAGAAAATAAAGCGGGTTCACAAGCTGATATTCAAGTGCCTGAAGGTTTTGCTTTTACAGAAATGTCTAAGGGTTACTGGGCTGTAAATCATCAAGACTTGCCACAGTCTGTATCTGTTAAAATATTTGAACAAGATCAAGGCGGCTATCAAGCATCATTCCAAAGTGCGAGCAGTACCGTTGTAGATGATTTGCAAGTATCTGCGAATTGGGCGGTGAATACCTTAAATGACTTTTTAAGTAGTATTGCAGCTAAAAGCCAAGAAGAACAAGACTTGATTAATAATTGGGAGAACCAGATCCCGCCTGAATTAGATCAAGAAAAGTTTAAAAAAGGCATGGATTTTATTCAAAAACACATTGAAAAAAATGGTATTGATTGGAATACAGCAGATGCCTTTAAATTTGTGGCAAACACAAGTCTTAAATTTTTAGGTGCAGACCAATCTATTGCCGAGTTCGCTGCTGTATCTAATTCATTAATCAATACAGCAAATAGCATGTCACGCCAATTATTCGCAATTCACACAAATGGCAAAGTAGTTTTAGGTTCAAAAGGCAAAAAAGCATCGCAAGAAGCTTTAGAGCAATACGCACTTGAACATTTTACAGCAGAACAACAGCAAGCATTTACTGAACAGCAAAAACAAGCTGAAATTGAACGCGTAAAAGCAAAACAGCAAGAAACTCTAAACGATATTAAGCTTGAAATTGTGAGTATTTGGAATGCATTAAAAGATGATAAATATTTGATTTTAGATTGGATGAAAAAAGGTTTTCGTCCACAACCAACCAAAGTTGGTGCAATTATGCGCTTTAAGTTTGTTAATGGAGATAGTTATTACCCATTTCAAAATAATAAAACATATCGCTCACTGGAACGCATGATCAAAGCATCTAATCAAATTTACGGATCATTTGAAAATGCTTTAATTGAATTGGGTGCGTGGAAACCTGAAACCGCAGTACCAGAACAACAGCCTGAAGAAGTAATACCAGGCACAGCAGCGCAACCTGAAACCGCAGCCACACCAGAACAATCACCCGATGAAGCGTACTTAAATCAAGTGATTCAAGGTGCGATTGATTTGTCTGGTCAAGATGTAGGGGAGCGTTTAGAGCAAATTGGCGAGAATTTACCGCCAGAACTTGAGCCTTTATTTGAACAAGCGGCAGATGCCTATGCAGCATTTGCAATTGAAAATGCAAAACGTGCGGGGTAAACCATGTTGAAGCCACTTGAGAAAATTAAGCTTTCCAAAGAAAGTACAAGCATTGTTGATACTTTGCTAAATGGTTCGCCTAAAGCTTTAGAGAAAATTAAGCTTTCTAAGCGATTAACAGAGATTACAGCGTTATTAATGGGTTCAGGTAGTCAACAGACTACCGAAGCCCCTAGTGTTGATTTATCGCCGTTTGAAGCAATTGTGAACTCGAATGAAATCACGCTCGATACGTTAGGCGGTGCAATTGCGAGTACAAAACAGATCTTAGATGGTAATTTGGTTGTACCCAGTATTTTATTGCAAGCTGCTGAAGTCGTAGCAGATCAACTAAATAGTGAATCATTTTTCGACTCTATGACCACAGATGAAAAAAATGACTTTCTTAAAATGTCACATGACTTATCAGATTTGTTAAGTCCAGAGCATGTTGAAAGTATTGAAATTAACGATATTTTGGCACAAACGGCGGATACAAGTGCAATCAGTACCGTAGATCCAAGCCAACAAGACTTAATCGACAATAATTATCAAACAGGGAAAATCAAAATCAATGGTTTGAACATTGCGATTGAAAATCCTATCGGGTCGGTACGTTCTGGTACATCTTCAAGCGGTGTAGAGTGGCAAACTGAAATGACGGCACATTATGGTTACATTGAAGGTACAAAAGGCGCAGACGGTGATGAAGTAGACGTATTTGTTTTACCAGGTGTTAGTCCCGCATACATTGGTCCATATTTTGTCATTTTTCAAAATGATGAAAACGGTGATTTTGATGAACATAAAGTTATTATTGGTGCGCCGTCCCGTGTTGTTGCAGCACAAGTCTATCGTGAACATTACGATGAACATTGGGCGGGAATGGGGCAAATTATTGAATATTCGTATGAAGGATTACTTCAATTTTTAGAAGATTTGAAGTATCAAACAGATTATTCAGTGGGTGCTTTCTATGATGCATGGTCTGCGGATGGTATTTACGAGTTTTTGCCTGTATCTAAAATCATTACAGAAAATGCACCAGAACTAAAAGAAGCCAAAATTAGTCGTGAAGATCCTATTGTGGTATATGAACGCATGAATCAGTATTACATGGTGCATGGGCATGAGCGTATGGCTTTGGCTGAAAGTCGTAAAGAGCGTATGATCCCGTGTATTATTTTTCATGATGAAGATATTAATTGGCAAATCATTAAATCAGCTATACGCCGTGCAGGGTCGCCCGTTGATCCTGTAAGTTTAGGTGCATTGTTGCAAGAAGAAATTGAAAAAAAAGCTTTGAAAGGATTGATTGCTTAAAAAATTCCCCCGCAAGTCGGGGGTTTTTTAATTATCATAAATATGATTTTATGATTAATCATATTTTATTATTGGAATATCGAAAAACGCATTTTTTATAACAAATCAAACTCGAAAGGATTTTTTCTATTTTGAGTTGTCAAAATGCCTAAGAATAACCCGTCTGTTTTAAGTGCTTTAGATACTTTTATCGAAGCAAGCCGCAAAATGAAAGAACAGCTTAACCCGCTGCCAAATCCAAAAGGTCGTTACGGTTTTAAAGAAACCAAAGTTACCCCATCGGTACGCCAAAAAGCCAACAATAAAGCAGTTGAAACGATGCGTTTAATTGATGGTACTGGGGAACGCGCCACAGAGGAACAAAAAGAAATCTTATCTAAATACACAGGGAAAGGCGGTAATTTAGAAGTAGAGGGCGTTAAAGGCAGTCAATATGAATACTTTACACCTAAACCTTTAGCCGACCAGATGTGGGTCATGCTCAAAGAAATGGGCTTTGATGGTGGGTTGGTGTTAGATCCTTCAGCGGGAACAGGTATTTTTGCTGCGGGTCGTCCTGAAAATGTAGTAATGCAAAGTGTTGAATTGAGTGAAGTATCAGGGAAAATCAATGCATTGGTCAATGATGAAAGCAATCACCATGTTATTGTGAGTCCTTTTGAGAAGGTTGCAGCACAAACCGAAGATAATACCTATGATGCCATCATTACCAACGTGCCGTTTGGTTCTAATGCAGATCGTGGGGCTAATCCACAATATGATATTTACGACAAAGATCCGCTAGATTCTTATTTTGTAAAACGTTCAATCGACAAACTAAAACACGGTAAATTAGCAATTTTCATTGCACATACCAAATTAATGACTGGTGCATCATTCCGCAAATTCCGTCATCAAATTTCACTTAAAGCTGAATTGGTTGGTGCATATCGTTTGCCTACAAGTATTTTCCATAGTACAGGTGCAGATGTTGTAACGGATCTATTGGTTTATCGCAAACATAGCGAAGAAATGACCGATAAAATCCAACAACTTTATGAAAATGGCGGCTTAGAAACTTTAGCTGAAGCCCGTGTTTTAGATAAAAATATTATTGACGGTAAATATTTCAAAACAGAAGGTAAAAAATTTGTATTGGGTGAAATTACCAAATTGGCTAATTTCCGAAATAAAGCGCAAGAAATCGAAACAGTTGTTAATAATGATAGCTTGTCAAATATTCTTAAATTAATTAAACGCTTTCCTGATAGTCGTATTGATTTTGAAGCTTTAAACCTAGCTGAAGTACCACAAGCTTTGCCAGTACAAGAAGGTGATGTGCGTGTCATGGCGGGTACTACTTTTGAGTACCAAAATGGAAAGTGGATACCATCAAAAACTATTGCGCGTTTTAATCATGAATCTGACTTTGAAAATCCATTGGCTGCATATAATGCGCGTATGACTCATAATCACTTGACGCAAATGATCGGTTATTGCCAATCTTCAGGTAAAACCCTACCTGAATGGGTACAAAAGCTTTCTAATGTCGTAAGTCAGCCAAAACAACACGCTAATTTTAATGCCTGGTTGGTAATTTTAGCAGTCAAACATGTATTAGATACAGTAGGTCGTGTTGATAATTATGCAGCAGCATTTCCAGAATTAACGTCAGGTATGGTTACACATGCGGTACTGGTAAACCAAAACCAAATCAAACACGCTTTGTTTAAAACCGAGTTACGCCAAGCCAAAATTGCATTTGATGGTAATGGGATAAATGGTTTATCAGATCATTGGTACGGTAAATCAATCAATTTAAACATTCAGCTTAATGCCAAAGAAGCTTATGAAAATGCGATTTATCGTGGACAGGCAGACAATTGGATGGTTGATATTGCTGAAATCCGCAAATCAGATCCTAATTTTAACCCATTAACCAATGATGACTATGCAATCAATGCCGATGGTACAAAAGTATCCTTAAATCGTGATTATTACACAGGCAATCACGGCGATTTCTTGGCACGTATTGATGAGCAAATCAAAAACGCTACAGATCCAGAAGTTAAAGGCAAACTGATCAAACAACGCCAAAAATCCTTTGAATTTACGAACAATGTTGATGTAACCAAATTGAATCTTGGTTTACGTGCAACAAACGTGGATTTCCAAACCAAAGCCGACTTTTTAGGTGCATACGGTGGGGCTGATGTTGTCACTGATTTAGATGGGAAAATTACATTAGCGCAGAAAGCAGAAAGCTTAGATTTTGTTTTAAGACGCTATAAATATGATGGCGCAGATAAAGCCCGTAAAGATCAACGAGTTCAGGCATATTTTTTAAATCGTATATTAGATTCATTAAATAACGGTTCAAATTTCCATATCAAAGCCAAAAAAGACTCACTGACACAAGCCCAGTTTGATTTTATTTATGCTGAATTGTTGGAATATGCAAAAGAAATGGATTCAACATTTAACGCATATCTGCAATCGAATGTAGGCTTTATGGATCTGTTAAATCAAAAGATTAACGATCCAAAACATAAGGAGATGACGACAGAGTTAGATGATAGTCCTTTAGAAATTACAGGCTTTAATCCAAAGCTTGATACGTTCAAAGGCATGAATACCTACCAAAACGAAGAAGTACGCCGTTTATCACGCCGTTTTGAGGGGATTACAGCTTTTGATGTGGGATTGGGTAAAACCATGACTTCCATCGCTGTAACGCAAGCTATGCACAATATCGGCGTTAAAAAACGCACCATGTTTGTTGTGCCAAGTCATACCATTTCAAAATGGTACAAAGACATGAAAATGTGTCTGGATAATGTGGATGATGTTTTAGTAATTGGTAGTGATGAAAACCGTTTAGATGGGATTAAATCAGGTAATTATCCAAAGGATCTAAACTTATTATTATCTAAGCCATACCGTAAAATCATCATTACATCCGATGCATTTACGATGATCCCGTTAAAAGACCAAACAATTATGGATTTTTACGGATTTAAATTGGATGGTTTAGAAAAAGACAAGGATATTGAAAAAGCCAATGCATTTATCGCAAAAAAAGAAGGTATTTTGCAGAAAAATAAAGGGCAATATCCATTTTTTGAAGATTTAAGCATTGATAGTATTGTGTTTGATGAAGCCCAAATGTTTAAAAATGGTGATTCTGCTGAAGGTGATTCTAATTTTCAGCGTATTTCTGGGCTTTCATTGCTTGCTGAAAGTCAGTTATCAAGTCGTGCCATTTCTGCAAAAGTGAAGTCATGGTATGTACGCGGTCAGAATGAGTTAAATGACGGCGTAGTATTACTTACAGCAACACCAATCACCAACAGTCCCGCTGAAATTATAACCATGTTATCGCTTGCCGTTGGGGATGATAAAGCACGCCGCATGTTAGGCGGTGCAGCAATTAATTCAGTTGATGACTTCCTAAGTACCTTTGCTCACACCGAATTACTTCAAAGCAAAGATATTACAGGTTATTTGAAAAACGAAGAAACTTTTACAGGTTTTAAAAACGTTGAGTTGCTTAAAAATGCATTGCACACCATTGCCAACGTACAAACAGCCAAAGAACGCGGTTTAAAGATTCCAGATCAAGAAGATGTAAAAACACAAATTGATTTACCAGAGTCAGAAAAAAATGTCTTAGACATGATGAAAGATGCCTATATGACAGCACGACAGGTCACGAAAGGCGGTGGATTAGGTGTAAGTGAAGATGCAATGGAAAATCTGGATAAAATTTCAGAAATGCTAGGCGAACCCATTGATCTTATTGCAAGCCCATTTAATCTGATTTCTAAAATGTCAGATATTATTTTGATGGGTGAAGATATTGCAGTTACCCGGTCATTTGTAGTGGATATTGATGCAAATAGCATTCCATTAGCAGGGAAAGTAGCAGACCTGTTTAATAAAAAAACCATTAAAGTTGAAACTGAACGGACTTTCCCATTGGTGCAGCCTGAAGATATGCGTGTTAAGCGTATGGCGAAAGACTTTGGCGACAATACGCTTTATGAAGTGACAGCGCGTTGCTTTGTTGATGAAGATAAAAACCAATTACGTTTAACTGTAAATGACTCAAAAGCGATTGCAACATTGCTTGAAATTGCAGATAAAGAAAAATTGAGTGTTAAGCCTAAATTGTCAGCGAAGGTCCAATCATTCTTAGAAAATTTTAAACTTGAATTGGCAAATCCACTATATAACGGGCATTCAAAGCAGCTTGTTTTCTGTGACACTGTTTCAATGCATCACATCATTAAAAAGGCGTTGGTTGTATATTGTGGTGTACCCGCTGCAAAAATTGCAATTTTGAATGCACAGACTAAGCCAGATGGTAAAGTCGGCAAACCAAGTACAGATGATGTTCAAACAATTCAGGATGAATTTGCAGAAAGTAATTTCACCGTTGTTATTGCAAATAAAAAAGCAGATACAGGGATTGACTTGCAAAAGGGTACACAAGCGATTCACCATTTAACGACTGGATGGACACCAGACAGCCTACAACAGCGCAATGGTCGTGGTATTCGTCAAGGTAATACTCAAAAATCTGTACGTGTTTATTTCTACAATGCCAATGGTACATTTGATGAGTATAAAGTACAGGTGGTGAGTGGGAAAGCCAATTGGATTGATCATTTGATGGATAAAAAAGAGGATACAGAGGGAACAGTCAAAGTATCTCAAGCATTAAGCGATGACGAATACGATTTAATGATCCAAGCGGATAGCCCAGAAAAAGTCACTGAACTTTTAAAAGAACGTGAAATCCGTGAACAGAAAAACCGCCGTGATCGTGCAATTAAACAAAGTACCTTATTGGGTAATATTGCCAAAAAAGCGGCTGAAAATGCGGGACAAACCAAAGAGCAAGTTATTTCTGATCAAATTAAGGCAGATTATCGCAAATATGCCTTATTGATGATGGAAGATGATAAAGCCAAAACATCGGAAGAACGCGCAGAGATTTTAAAGCGTAAGCAAGACCTGATTAAGCCTTATGATGGAGTTTTGTCAAATAATATTGTGATCAATTGGGATAAAAGCTTTGCTTGGAAAGTTCAGCAAAAAAGCATTGATTACATGTCAGTTGAATCTTTATCTGGTTCATATTTTGGAAGTGCAGATCAAGTTAGAACTATGCCGCAACGGATTATTGATTCAGAAAATGGCGAGTTATACCAACGTTTTAAAGATTCGCATGAATCAATTCAGCGCATGGCTGAAACATCTTTAAAGCAGTATTTAGACTATGCAGATAGTCCATTTACCCAGATCGAAAAACAAGCGTTATTTGATGGTACAGCCGTATTACTTGAAGATGGTACAGTGCGTAAGTCTGGTGACATTTGCCAAGCAACGGTAGGCGGTAAATTGTTATATGGCGTATTCCGTGTTGATGACGGTGTTGAAATTTCACCACGATTAAGTACAACATCATGGGTGACACCAAAAGATATTGCACCAATTGCGCCACAGGACCGTCAAAAAGCAATTGATGATTTTGTGGAATTTGAAAAAGCTGAAATGAGTAGCCGCAATGTCTATTCTTATGAATCATTATCTGAACGTGATGCTACTGATATTCGCCGTTTCAGCTCAATTTTCCCAGAAGTAGAAGCAGCGGTAACAAAAGCATTGACTAAAGAACAAGCGCAATGGATTGATCAGGATACAACGGTACGTTTGCGCTCAATAAAAATAAAATCAGGTTTATATTATTGGCATGAAAGTATTTTTAATGAGCTTCATGTGGATAATCCAGATCTTGTAAAAACCTACAATTCTAAATTTGATGGTCTGATCAAAGATGTGGTTTTAGATGATGATCGCGTTCCATGTCTGGTAATCCCAAATGTAAAATTGAATGACTTTGTGCGTGATAGTTTGAAAAATGATGTATTTATGTTAGATGAAATATTTTATATTGCTCAAAAACATAATCATAAAATTAAGTTCAGAGATCCATCATCATCAAAAGCAGCGCATGAATATTTTCTTGAAAACCAAAGTCAAGTTAATACCAAAATTATTGAGCAAATTAACAATAATGACGGTTCTCGTTTATACCCATTTGATACAGTTTTATCAGATGAGCAAAAAACAGATATTGCCAAGTTAATCGCTGTTAATAGTTTACTTGAAGCTGAAAATTCAGAAGTGTTTTTAAACAGTGTGATGAATACACATACATTTAAAGAACTTTTGAAAAAATATGCAGTTGATGCGTCTAGTCCTGAAGGTATAGTGAAAAAATATACCAAATTACATACAGGGCTTGGGCGATTTAAAAATCAAAAAATTACTGGTGTGGCATTTATTGGTAATGGTTCATTTGGTAATGCATTTAGAACAGATTACAAGGACCGTATGAAAACCTATGCCACATCCCAACGTAAAAGTTATGTGTGGGATGGTAAAAACACGCGTTGGATCGTAGAGCCTGAAGTAATGTTATGGATGATGCAACAAGATTGGTTTAAGCTTGACGCAGTAGATTTTTTTGAAGAATAGAGAATAGGTGAAGCATGAATATTAATAAATTAACACCAGAGCTTGAAAGCTTAAAGCCTATCGTAGACCAGGTAACAGCTATTTTAAGTCAAAATGGCGTAACTGATTATGTAAGTACAGTAATCAGTAACATGAAAGAAAATGCACAATTGTTGGCTAAAAACAATGTAGACGCATGGATTGGATACGGTGCATATTTGCCCGCAGTAGAGCGTGTTATTGCATTGAACGCGGGTGAAACAGAGGAAGATTTCTATACTCGAACTCAATACCCAATTCATGTTGTTGAAGCTTACACTGTACCAGGTGATGATTTAGCCACGCTTGTTGCAGCAGATCAGTTTTATAAAATGCACCGCCGTTTAGTACCATGTACGAATACAGTATGGTCATTAAATGATGATGAGCAACATTTTATTAATTTAGATGAGTATGAAAATCGACTGAAATACGTTTGATTTTTATAATAATTATATCCCGCCTAGTGCGGGATATAATTCAAACATAAATATGATTTATCATAAATATGATTTTATGATTGAAATATAAAAAAGAATAAAGCATAATCAAATTAATTAACAAACAAAGGAATAAATCATGAACTTAAATTTGAGCTTGGAAAGCTTTCTCAATGAAAATCTATTAAATGATTGGGGTAATTTTTCTATGGACTCGCTGCCGTATGATGTGCATAGCTTTATTGAAAGTGAAGCCCGTGCGTATTGCGGAATTAATCACATGGTTAGCAGTCAGGATATTGTGCAACATTGGGGCAATGGTGAAAAATTTCATGAATGGCGTGCTGAAAAAAGCAAATTTGCCAATGAAGTTAATTTAATGTTTTTGGTTGGTAAAGTGAGTGCCTTACAACAAGTATGGCGCATGAATCAGATTCAAAATCACGGTAAAGAACCATCACAAGTCGAAAAAATTGATTCAAAACAATTTGCACAAGATATTTTAGATTATGCTATGGATACAGGGGAATAAGGCATGATGTACCAGGACTTAATCGCCATGCAGGAACAATATCTTGCAGTGGAAAATGAAAAAATTAAGACTTCAGAATATGAAGATCATTGGTTACTTACAATGGATGACCTAAAAAGCGATGAGCATGTTTCTAATTTGCTGATCCTATGGCTTGAAAAAAACCCAATGCCAAAATTCACGACACATAATGATTATAATCATGCTGTAGAAAAGGCTTACTGGGCTTTACGCAAAGATGAAGCATGTACGTTTTTTTTAGAAGGTGTGTACCCCCTTCATGTTCCATCGTATCGCTACAATATTGAGCAAGCTATTTTAGGTCGTGCAGATGGTACGATGTTGGCTGCTTCAATGGCGTATGTTGAAAATTTAATGAAAAGTTTATGATGTTAAGTTCTTAACCATAAAAATTTAAAAGCCCGCAATTGCGGGCTTTTTGCTACCTTTTGGGTAGTAAGACAGTATTTTAAGCTGCCTATATGGCAGTGAATGAGAATAGTTATATTTGTTTTAAACATAAAAAGCAAGCAATAGATTTAGGAATATAGAGAAATTAAAAAAATGATTGTCTTTAAGCTTTAAAAAGGTTGAATTTTGGATTTTTAAAGTCATGGCATTTCAGGTTGAGCAAACAGAACAGCCAGTTAATGAGCCTACTGTTACCCCAGTAGAAAATTTAGAAAAGTTAAATAGTAGTGGATTAAACGAAAAACTAAAATTTCGTGTTCAGCTTTGTGATGTGGACGGAAAATTACTTGAAGAATCCACAGAAGAAGTTGCATGTATTGCTTTGAGTGGTGAAAAACCAATTGAAAGTCAGTATTCGACACCATTTGAAAATAGTAATCCAGAGCATCGACTACCTACTTTGATGGGGCAATTACAATCAGGGGAATGGCTAAATACTTTAGATGCAGTCGTTAGTGCTATCCCATTTTTAGGCAAGCTTTCCGATGAACAAAAAAACCAACTAGGTACATTAACTGGGCGAAGCAACTTAACTAAAGTCAATTCAGTGCAAGTTTTTACATCGACTGCATCTATTCATTTGCCTATGACGCTTTTATTTGAAGCTTGGGCAGATGCAAAAACGGAAGTTGAGGAACAGATTTCATTACTTGAACAATGGGCTTTGCCAGAACAGCTTAGCAAAACTACAGCCGCCGCCAATTTAGCCCAAGATTTTTCCTTAGATTCAATTTTCCCCTCCCTTGTACCTCCTTTTGTTGCTGTGTCTTATGGCGGTAAACGTTACGCACCCATGTTAATTCAGTCGGTTAGTGCGCCAATTGTTGCGCCAATGGATCGGGATGGAAATCGCTTAATTATTCAAGTTTCTGCAACATTTATCAGCCGTACCGCTTGGGACAAGCAAGACATTATTAATCTTTATTCAGGTATTCAATCATGAGTTTTACAAATATTGAGATCGGTGGAGTTAATTACGGTTTAAATCATTTGCTTGTATCTAATATTTTGCAAATGTCAAAAATTAAACCTGAATATTACGAAAAACAGCTTACTCAAGCCCTTTACACCATTGCACCGTGTTCTGATCCTCAAGCCATTCTAAAAATGAGCATACATGAGCGTTATGCCATCCTTTTAAGTTATTTACAGCTTGTAGATAATCGACTAGATGAGGATGTAGATATTTCAGAATATTTGGGTGATCTATCTCAATTTCGCAATGAACGAATTGAAATGGACGACATTTCAGTGCGCCCTTTAAATGGTTTAGAAGCCCAAGCACTCGAAGAAGGTTGTGAAAATACAGTTGATTGGATCATGGGAGCAATGGCAATTCAAATCGGCTGTGAAGGATTTCCCCCGATTGATACATTTTCAACAATTCCATTCACTAAAAATCTAATAAAAACGCGAATAGATTTATTGTCCAAGCTAGAGATCGGGCATTTTAACTCGCTTTTTAATGCGTATTTACACCTAGATAGCCATTTCAACAGCTTGGTAAATATTTCCTTTGATAACGGTATTGTTTTGAAAAAAATCAATGGGGGTACAGATGATGCGCCCTTGCGATTTCGTCCTACTTCCGCATTCATCGGACACGCCAACAGCATCCTATCAATCGCTTATGCAGACGATTCAGATATTTAGCCATGATAGCGACATTAATCTGGATTCAGTTTTAAACATGCCTTTTTTCTTTATTCAAGATTGGTATGAGTCAGATGCGTGGAAGATCAAAAAACGACTAAAAGAAAATGATGATCAAATGAAGAAAAATGTGATTCAGCTTTTAATCAACATTCAAAACTTACAGCGAGGTCGGTAATGACTAGATCCCTAGTTTTGGGCTTGGTGTGGCGGATAATGTGGTTTTTCTTGCCGCTAGTAAGCGAAGCAGCTTTGGCAAGCCATCCGACTAAATCAAACCTATTTACAAACGAAACAGTACGCGAAGCAGTTAGCATTTATAGCGATGCTATTTTGCTTGTATCGTGTTTTGTTTTACTTATTTTTGGCACAACCATCGGGTATTTTTTCCCAACTCCGCGTTATGGTGCAAAACCATATCCCAAACCATTAAAGCTGCTGATCTCAATTTTCGGCGGTGTTTTGGCATTTATTTACTACATCCATACTGAAAAAGACATTACCCCCGCTGTAGTGATTTGGGTCGCGGGTGTGTCGTTTGTTTCCCCTGCAATTATTCACCTTGTTCATGCAGCGGCAATCAAGATAACAGGCTCAAAGCTAGATATTACAGATGAAGATTTAGACCGTATTAGTCAATCTTTTGATCGTGAAAAGGAGTAATGACATGTTTGATTTATATAGTTTTTTGACATTTAAAAATGTCGTTTGCGTGTTGGTGGTGTTTGTAACAATGGTAATGGTTTTGATACCACATCGCATACTTGATACATCGACACATAAACGCACTATTTACGCAGTTTTAGTTCTACTTTCAGCATTATTTTTCTTAATAGATAAAACTCTATTTGGGTGTTTATTAAGTTTTATTTTGCTCACAACTTGGCTTTCAAATATCGCTTTAAAAAAACTTCAAAATTTTAGAATGGAGAACCCACATGAACAGCAACACAAAAAACATTGAAGTAATTGCACAAGCTTTTTCATGGTTGCGGGCAATGTCTGGAAATGCATTGACCAAAGAACAAGTGATTGCGGGTGACAAAATTATTGAAAATTTGGGCTTTCCTGTATTTGCTGAATTGATCAACTTTAAACACGAACCAGAACGCACGGGCGTAACAGGTCAGTATGATATTTCTGACATGGGTTACAACATGATTAAGGATTTTGAAGGCTTAGAACTCAAAGCCTACCAAGATTCAGGCGGTATTTGGACGATTGGACACGGTACGATTCGCTATCCTAATGGAACAAAAGTCCAAAAAGGTGATACATGCACAGCGGGTCAAGCTCTCGAATGGCTTAAAAATGATTGTCTTTGGGTGGATGCGTGTCTTGATCGTTATGTGACTACAAAAATTTCACAAAATCAGTTTGATGCATTGGCTTCCTTTATTTACAACGTTGGCGAAACAGCCTTTAAAAACAGCTCTATGCTTCGTTTAATTAATGCAAATGAACTTAGATCAGCAGCCAATCAGTTTGATGTGTGGGTGCATGTGAAAGGCAAACGCGTTCAAGGCTTAGTCAATCGCCGTAACGCTGAAAAACGCCATTTTTTAGGGGTTTAACATGAACAAAAATACTTTAAAAGTCGGTCAAAAAGTAAAGTTTGACCAAGAAAAACGCTTCAATTGGACTGTTCAAGCGGTACGTGAACAATACGCTATTTTAACGGCAACATTGGCGGGTAAAGGTTATTACACTATTATTGATTTTAATCATAATATCCGTTCTTCTGGTACATCATGGGGCTTGGGACATGAAACACGCCAAGACTGTGAAATGTCCATGTTGGCGTTGTTTGGTGAACATCCAAACGGTATTGAACAAGAATTATCTAATCGCCATGAAAAGCCGCTGTGTATTGCAGCGGTGAAAGATATTCAAAACTCAATAGAAATGAAAGATCTAAAAATTAAGTTGAATAGCCATGATGAATTTAAACAAGCATCGGATGCCTTGATTGAATTAGGTTATTTCTGGGGTGGTTGCACAGTACCGCACACAGCACCTTATTTATTTACTTATTCAGATGGACGTATTCTTGCTGATTATTTTGATGTTGAGGATGCTGATTTATCTAGCCCTAATTCAGCATTCGGGCATTTCACAAATCATCGAAACACTGAAATTACTTTAGATGAGTTATTAAATTTAGCAATATGGAGCAAAGCACCCATTGAAGCGGAAACATGGGAACGCTTTCCAAATGGCAAATGTGTCTGGCATTGTCGCAAGGATGGACGTTCCTATAGTAAAAAAGCACCAAATATAAACACTAAACGTACTGCATTATGGCGTGATCCTGAAAAGCAGAAAGAAGCGGATATAGCTAAATCTAGTATTGATGAACAATTGAAAGAATTGAATATTGTTTTAGCCTAAAGAAAAAGCCCGATTAATCGGGCTTTTTTTTCGCCTAAAGGAATTTGAAGAAATATATAAAAATTATAACGGTGAAAATAAAGCTAATTTATAGCGAGTTTTTATTATGAATGAGTTAGATAAAGTCGGATTTAATGTGGGTGAAGTCTTAATTCTTGAAGATGATGACTTGTTAACAGAAAGTACCCCAGTCATTACAGGTAAATTTCGGCGTGGTCGTATTGATCAGCACATGTTAATAACTAAACAAAATATTAGAGCAAAACTTGGGCATGATCCACGAAACATATACTACAACAATGTATGTGATGTGCTAGAAAACATACCCGCTGTTTATGTAATGCGTATTTTTGAAGGTAATCAAATATTACCAGAGTTACCTTTTGGGAAATGGATTATTAGTCCAAACGTCACAATAAATTATGCTGCTATAACAGCACATTACACAGCATATAAAACAAATGGATATGATTACTACGACAGTCATGCAGACATTGATTTAACCAACGCAATTATCAATTCATTTAGTGATACTGATATGCAGCAATGGCAAGCGTTTAAAGATGCTGCTAATGAGTTAACAGGGGTGACAGATTGGGTTGTTGATGCTGCAAATAATCAGATTGTTTATACAGTTACACCGCTGTATTGTGCCGATGGTTCTTGTGAGTTTCTTTGGAGAACTGAGACAAATTATGACGGCTATAAATCAGCACAAGAAGGTTGTAATGCGAGAGATAGTCAATTTAACAAAAGTTCTTCAATTTATAAGAATCAAAAAACAACAGCACAAAAAAATTCTACTCTTTATTCTGTAAAAGTTAATTCCCAAACCGTTCAAGTGAATGGTTATACATGTGTTGGTACACGTGAGAAAAAATCTGATAATTCTATTGAATCTGTTTCTCATAAAGTTGTTCCTTATGCGATTAATCCTGATTATTCCCCTGCTGAAGAAGATAAGAAAACACTTCCGCTTGAAACTGTTGCTCAAAAAGTTATTTCAAATGCATCAAGCAGCAATCAAGGCACATCATTACTTGTTGAAACATACATTCAAGAAATTGCAAAGAGCATTTTTAACGAGAATGCAGCCAAGCAATTTGTTAATTTAAACGACTTAATCAATGAATTTGAGAAAAATAAAGTTGTAAGAAGTATCTTTTAAAATAAAAACATGAACCAACGGGATGGTTGGTTCACATTTGCTTGTTATTCCTTTTGGAATATCAGAATATTTTAGGAATATCCAAAAACAGCATATCTACAATCCTGAATAATAGGTTTAAACATTGTTTGGATTATAGATATGCATATCACCAAAGTTTTAGAAAATGAGGTCGGTCTACAATTTGACCGTGTGAAAGATAATACGGGCAGTACGGGTGCTGCACCGATCAATGGCGTTATTACTGGATCTTTTAAACGTGGTCGTATTGATCAGCAAATGCAGATCACACAAGATAACATCAAAGCGGTATTGGGTTATGATCCAGAAAACCCCGATTATGTTGCCGTGCAAGATGCGCTAAATACAGGCATTCCTTATGTAAATGTGATGCGTATTGTTAATAGTAAGCTTAGTGTTATTAGTTGTGCGGGTGCATCTAGTAGTGCAATTATTGATTATGATCCTAGTCTGTCTTACAAAGTTACCATAAACAACGAAGTAGTATTAAATATCAATAAGATAGATTTAAATGCTTCAGGTCAACCAGAACTTAATCCATATACAGAAAAACTATTGAATTTGGTTGATTTACAAGGAATCCTATCGAGTGGGACTGAATCTTGGGGGGCATTAGATTTTAGTACAATCTCTTACAATGATAATTTAAGAATTTCAGTTGAAGCTTTTAGAACTATTTATATGGATGGTGGCGGTCAAGAAAATAATCCTGCGTTTATCTTCTTTCCAAGACCACAAGAAAGTAACAACCAAACTATTTTTTATGAAAATCGAGAAATGGAACATCATGAAATTGTCAGCGGTTATTCAAAAGTTTCGTTCTGTTTAAGTCCACCAGTTTAAACAAAAAAGCCCGAATTAATCGGGCTTTTTTTTATTAAGTTTAATCTAAATACATTTCATTAATTAAAATTTTTGACCAATTTTCATATTGCTCAATGTCTTTTAATAATTCTTCAGGTGACAGCCATATAGGATCAGAAATTTCTTCAGGATCAACTTCAACTTCATTAATGTTATGTATTTTTCGCAGAATTGGTATGCCAACATGTACCGCACCGACTGGATTAGATTGGTCCACTAACAATGATGTAAATTCATTTGAACCTACTGTAGAAGTGTAATTTAATTCTTCACGTAATTCACGTTCAGCACTCACAGCAAGCGAATTGATAAAACCATTATTTAAACTATGATAGTAATCGCTAATATCTACATGCCCACCAAAGCCAATGCTACGAGAGCCATGTAAGCGGCTTTCTGCGCCTTTTTTACGAGAATAAGTTAATACTTTACCTTCATGTTTGACTACACAATAAACCAAAATTTGTGGTAATAACTCCCCTACTTTTTTATATTCATCATCATTATTACGGTCTGCAACTTCTCGATTTAAAAAATGGAAGCTGCTTTTATTTACTATCGACATATTAAAAGAATAAATACCGTAAGCATTATTTTTAGGTATATTTTGTGCGTCAAGTTCTTCACGAGTTATACAGAGTACAGGTGGTTTCATTTTTATTCCGACATAAATCTAATGGGGATTTAAATTATAACATAAAGAATAATATTTAAATAAAATATTCTAAAATGAATAAAACTTAGGCTAAATTATTGTTATAAATCAATAGATTATAGCATATTTATTCTAAATAAGCTATAAAACCATTCCAAAAAGAATTTAAATTCTATCTAAAATTGCTTTTACTGTTTTTGCATACCAAATGCCGCCATGTTTGGACTTTATATTCTGTTTATTTAGTTGTGTGGCAATTTTTCGGTGTCCATATCCCTTTTTTAAAAACTCATGCATTTTTTTGATAACTTGTTGTTCGTCAAAGTTCTCTACTAAATACCCGTTCTCATTGTTAAATCCGTATGGTATGTGTGAATACACTTTGTTATTGTCTTTTAAATGTTGCATCGCCATTTTTGTACGCTCGCTAATAACATCGCGTTCAAATTCATTAATAACAGCAAGCATATTGAAAACCATGCGACCCGATGAACCTGTTGTGTCAATACGTTCAGATAAGCTAATTAAGTCAGCACCAGTGTCTTTGATGTGATTGCTAATCTTTAACATGTCCTCAAGTTTTCGGCTTACACGCGATAAGCTATAACATACAAAAGCCATGCCTTTATTAAGAGCTAATAGGGCTTCTTGTAAGTCTTTACGATGTGCAACGCTTTTTCCTGATAGCCCTGCATCCTCATAAATATGGACTAGCTCATAATCATTTAAATTGCACCAAGCCGCTATTTTTTCTTTTTGTGCGTCAATAGATACGCCGTCCGTGACTTGCTTAGCTGTACTAACACGGACATAGCCGATTGCTTTTTTCATATCACCACTATAATAAAAGGGCATAAATGCCCTATTGATTATTTCCCGTATTTTTTTAAACCATCTTGAATACACTGGATAATAAAATCTTTTTTATATTTAAACTGGCAATTTGGAGTTGCTAAAAAAGCTTTTATATCTTGTTTCATTGATTCGGGTGCGTCAAAAACTTCACGATATGTATCTGTGCGGCTTTCAACACCTTTTGCTGCAACATTCTCATGCGGTGCATTCGTGTTGCTTGCAAAAGTAGCCGCATTGTCAAAGCGGCTACTTTTGTTTGGTTTTGCAATAGCGATATTTTTACCCGCCATATTTTCACTCCAATTTACTTAATTAACTTTTCAATTTCTTTTGAAAATTCAAGAAATTCACTTTTCGCTTTTGGATGGTTATATGCCCCCACCCAAGTACCCATCCCCATAACATCAGAATATGCAATATAATCTGATAATGGCTGTTTGATTTCATCATGACCAAGCTCTTTATTCACTTGATCTTTTAATTCTAAGCGGCGTTTTGTTGGTTTGAATTTATTCCAAACTAAACGTAATTTAATATCGGGCTTTTCAGATTTTGCAGCTTCAATTAATTCTGAAATATCACTTGCTGCCCAGAAATCGGGTGCTGAAGTAGTAACAGGCAAAAGTACCAGGTCACTAAATAAAAGACTAGAACGCGCAAGATCTTCTAAGCGTGGAGGTAGATCCACAATAACAATATCAAATTTTTCATCAGATTCTTTTAAAAGATTAATTAGCTCACTTAATGAAAATGTAGATCCAGATTGAAAGTTTTTATCTTCAACCATGCTTGACCAAGCTGATAAAGTACCTTGCTTCATGTCTGCGTCAACCGCCAACACTTTTTTACTCTTAGAAAGAAAATAGCCCGCAAGATTTGCTGCGATTGTTGTTTTACCAACCCCACCCTTGAGCTGTAATACGGAAATATATTTAGTCATTCGTTTTTCCTAAATGTGTTCTTGCATAATTGGCGATATGCTGTAGCAAAATTGCTTTAATGTTTTTGCATTTTGTGCATTGGCACTGATATTTAATGCTACATGTCATCGTGCCATGCTTCACGGGTTTGTTTAGTTTACTCATATAATCATAAAATCACAAATAAAGTTAATCATAAAATCATATTAATGATGCTGTTTTTTGCTATATTCAATCTTTTCAATGTACTTGTAACATTGTTTGGATTCTTCTAATAACATTTCTGGTGTAATTTGATCACGCGTAATTTTGCGCTTTTTAAGAAAACGCTCAAAAGAAATGTTGGCAAGACGTAAGATCTCAATAAACTGGGACAATTGTTCATCAGTAACAGAGTTTAAATTTCTATTTTGGTGAGAATTGTTTTGCTGACTGCTGATATTGCGCGTTCTGACTGTAGTTGTAACTTTGTTGGTTGTTATTGTCATAATACTGATTAGATTGCTCTATATCTGTTGATGATTTAGTTGGGATGCTAAACATTTGAATATAACAATACTTATGAGCGTTGGATAAAGCTTTTTGACTTCCTTTATCCGTTGAGTCTTTTGCTTCCCCCGCCATTGTAACTGTGACAAAACTTTCATCAAGGATACTTAAAAATTTGTACTCAACTTCAATATGCGTGTGGTGAGATACCTTCCCATAACTATCTACAAGTTTTTCAACATTTGTAGATTTAACATCAGGAATGCACACAATATTATTTTCAGTAAGTAGGGGTGTGACAACGTTGTAAATATCATCCACGCTACGAAAATTGTAATCCTGAAAATTAGAATTACCTTTGTTCTTGTTTGATTTTGTTGAGTGTGATTTAGCGATCCCAACTTTTGCCAAATGTGCCTGAATAGCATGAATAGCTAAATAAATTGCAGGAATGCGAGATTGTGATTGTTGCATGATTTTTGGTTGGTTCTGAACGTTTTCCATAATTTAAACCCTTGATAATATTAATAGTCATAAATATGATTTTATGAAAAATCATATTTACAATCGAAAAAAAATTACTTCATTAAGTTGATATATTTCTCATTTGCATCTAAACGCCCTTGTTCTTCAATTTCAGAAGCGTCAACCCACATGATTAAAGTCTGAAAAGCAACAAAAGTTAAGATCAAGAAAAGGGCTAAGTTTTTGATGATAATTGGGAACTTGCTTAGAAGATTCTGAATAATTGCTAACATACTGCTCACCATTCAATAAGAATAAAATTTATTCCCAAAAGAATAAAATTTATTCCCAATAAATGCAATAGGGAATATTAAGGAATTTTTTAATGCATTAAAACGTGAGTTTAATTGGTTATTTTTTGTTAACAAATTGCAAATTCATTTCATTAATGGGTTTATTTATAAGAAATCAGGAATTTACAGGAATAAAAAAAGGCAGAAATTTCTGCCTTATTCGAGTTTGATTAGATTTTAATTCACAATATTTGTAATTGTGATGATTTTCCCTAAAATTTTAAAGTCATCTTGATCTAGGTCCACAACTTCGTCAGGATAATTTTCTTTATCTTCTGCCCCAATTCTAACTCGTTTATTTGGCATCAAAAATAAATAACGCAATTGTGCTAATTCACCAAATTGGATTGCGTATAATTTCCCAGAAATTACAGAAGTATCTGTTTTATCATACGTTACTCGCGCGTTTACGTTTGCTACTTTATCCATTGCTGTATCTTTCACAATGAAAAATTCAATATCGTCTGCCGTTTTTCCTTCTGGTATCAGATCGTTGTCAAACATTAATTTATTTTCCTTATTAGGGTTCATATCTGGTGATTCTTCACTTGTAGAATCTTTGTCACCATGCATTCCAATAAGAATAAATTTATTTTTTTGTTGGTGCAAACCACTTTGCCAATTATTTTCACTATTTTTGCTTTTGCCATGAATTAGCCAGTTAATATCTATATTTAATACATTGGCAATATCTGGTAAATATTTACTATTTTTAGTGATATTACCGCATATTTTACTAATTGTAGATTGCTTAGTACCAAGCATTTCAGCCAATTCGTGTTGCTGTATATTCTGTTTTTTTAATACTAATTGCAATCTATCGCCTGTCGTATTCGGAAGATCATCTATATCAAATGTAAGGGGTGATTTATCGTCAATTATATTATTCTGGTTGGTCATAAAAGCCTCAATATTCATACTGTCTAATAAACTCGCTTAAATAAAAATACTATTAAGCATGTGTTTTGCTTAATTTTATGCTTAAAATTCCCTAAAAACTATAATTAAGAATTTAGGAAAATAATTCTTTAATATTGAATTTCTATTCTTATTTGAATAATATTATTCTCTATACACAATATTTAGGAATAATTTGTATGCTAACTGTTATAAATTTTACAGATCAGCAGCGTATAGAGTTATTGGAACGGTTTCCTATTGATGAAACGGTTAAAAAGTATCCAAATTCAGTGATAGATAAGATATTGCGCTTAAATATCGCCATTGGACTTTACTTCAAAAATCAAACTGAAGCGGCAATTTATCTCGAAGTTAAACAACCTAGTATTTGCAAGTATCTCAAGGGTCAATTGCCATTGCCGCTGCATCGTGCAGAGAAATTAGAGGAAATTTCCAAAAAATCTGTTTTAGCTCAAGACATTTGCTTCACGTTAGATGAAGTCAAATAAGTAAGTTTTATTTTTTATTTTTATTTTTATTTTCAGGAAAACAGAATGACAGATATGTCTATTGCTTTGCAGCTTGAAACTGCAAAGCGTGTAACTGTGTTTAGGGATTTGCACAATAAAGAAAATCCTTATTGCATGATTTCAAATAAAACCATGCATGACAAAAATATCGAAAAATTTTCTGATCTTGGGTTACTCACTTATTTATTAAGTTGGAGTAATTACCATCGTGTCTGCATTGAAGCACTAGCAAAGCGCGGTAAAGATGGGCGTGATGCAATACGCAATATGTTGAAACGACTTGAATCACTGGGCTATGTCAAGCGAACTCAACTAAAGAGCCAGAACGGTCAATTTGGTGAAGTTATTTATCAAATATTTGAAAGTCCAGATCAGCAAAAACCTTCCTTAGAACTCGGTGATTCTAAAGCTGCTACTGAACAACAAAAAGAGCATCTTGAAAATGCTCAATTGGGTTTTGACTTTGAAATGTTTGATCAGGAAAACAATATGAATTTTGATGCTGAAAATGATAAAACCGCTAACGGTTTTTCCGTAAACGGAGAAAGCGACACTAATAAATATAATGATTCAAGAAATACTATTAGTAATAGCGAAGAACAGAAAAAAATTGAAAAACAGGAAATCATAAATCGCTTTCCTTTAAAAATTGACGATCCAGTTGTGAAAGCAAGATTAAATATGTCGATGTTGTCTAATGTAGTTTCAACGCAAGCACAACTAGACGCTTATTTGCTTGATTTTAATTTAAATCATTCTCAATTTAAAAATTTAACACCACACAAGCGGTTATTAAATTTTATTGTTTTTCTCAACAAAATTCATACATCCAAAGCGGGGCAAAATGCCCATAGAGCGCGTTTAAGAGCAAATGGGTTTATTGATCTACCCGCAGCACCTACTCATACCCCTAAAGTAAAATCTAAGCAAGATTTCAGCCGTTTTACCAACGTTCAAGCACAAGCAAGTCAGGTTAAACAACTTGATGCTGAAAGACTGCAAAAAATCGCACAACAAGCCGCTATTGATCTGGAAGGGTTTTGATATGAATACTATGGTTAATGTTTCTAAAAAAGAATTTCAGTGTGAAACGCATGGCGGTTATTTCAAGTTTGAGAGCGAATTAAATAAAAACTGCCCTTATTGTGAACAGCAAGAAGCAAAAAAGACGATTGAAAACCAGGTTAAAAAATTGGATTTTGGTTTTATTGATTTGGTTGAAGTGCCTATATCGTGTTTAAAACATGGTGATCAGATCGTTAAAGTACCTGAAGTGATTTCTAAACATGTTCAATGTCCTGAATGTCGTACTGAAGAAATGGCAGAACAACTTAAAACTAAAATGGATGAACGGATCAAACAGGAATGTAAAAAGGCTGAATTACCCGTCAATAGTTTTGGCACTTTTAAACAACTTGCAAAAACAGTCAAAAGTGAAAAGCAAACGCGTATTTATGATCGTTTTAAACAGTATGTTTTATCTATGTTTGAGTCCAAAACAACAGAAGGACACCAGAATATTTATTTAACTGGGGACATGGGGACAGGTAAAACAGTCATGGCAAGTATTTTGATGCAGAACATTGTTTTACGTTCTGTGAAATGCGATAGCTTAGATCCCAACGATATAACATTTAATGCCACATACAAATGCTTATTTATCACTGAAGCAAAGCTCAATGCTGAAATTTATGCAACATGGCGTAAAGATAGTGAATCCACATATAAAGCACTTATGGCTAAGTTAATTAAAGTGCCGTTTTTGTGTATTGATGACATTGGTAGTGTGTCGCAAAGTGAGCATTTATTTGAAGCGTATATGATGATCATTGATGAACGATATAAACGCCGTTTGCCGACTATCATCACTTCAAACGTACCATTTGATCAATTGCAAGAAATTATAGGCGCACGGGCGAAGGACCGCTTTGCGGAAAAGAATCGAATTATCGTTGTAAATTGCGATTGGGAAGGTTATCGCACAGCCCAAGCCAACGAAATTGAGTTTTTTTAAATGCTGGGTTATCGCCTTAAATTTCATATCACGCTTGAAAAATGGATCGGAAAGCGTAGAGGGCGTTTATCAGAATTGGCACGGCGTTTAAATGTGAAGCGACAAGCATTTAGAAATCGTATTGCGGTCTATGGTCTTTCATTGCTTGAAATGGATCGAATTAAAGTACAGAAATTCAAAATTGAACGTGATGAAAAACGGGCGATTGATTTGTTGCGCTTCATGAAAAAATGGATGAGTAAAAAACAAGGACGACAAATAGCACTTGCACAGCGAATGGGTATTACGCCGTTTGCCTTGCGCCAGTTATGTAATGCAAAAAAAGATAAACGTTATTCCATTCTAAAATACGGGATAACTGCTGTACGTCAGGCAATCAAAGAGATTGAGAGAAATTTAAAGATTGCTTTAAAATATGATAAATCATAAAATCATATTTATGATTTTAGTTAGGAAAACAAAATGAAAGAACGCCCGATTTTATTTAATACTCAAATGGTCAAAGCAATTTTAGAAGGTCGTAAGACGCAAACGCGAAGAATTATAAATCCACAACCGACTTTTAAGGAAAACACAGGATTTCATTGGAAAGGTTATATGTATGGTATAGGTTCTGACTATGCTGAAACAATGCATAATTTTACCAATAGGAACTGTCCTTTTGGTCGTGTAGGTGATCAGCTTTGGGTGAGGGAAACTTTCGCAATCGTTCCTGAAACCGCTTATCGACATAGTGAAGTTAATAAATTAAATCACCCAAATGATCAGGAATTATCAATAATTTATAAGCAAGGATTTCATTTATCCAAATCTGGATTTTCTTGGAAACCTTCAATCCATATGCCGCGTTGGGCATCACGTATTTTGCTAGAAATTACTAATGTCCGTGTAGAACGGCTTACAGATATATCTGTAAAAGATGCGTTGTCAGAAGGCATTGAACACAAATCAATGAATTGTCCACGTCATGAATTTTTTCAATTATGGAATAGTGTTTATGGTGATATGGCACATGAACAAAATAACTGGGTATGGGTAGTTGAATTTAAACAGGTATAAGTTATGTGTAATACATTTAATTTAAAGAAAGCATGTAAAGATTGTCCCTTTAAAAAAGGGAATACATATCTACACCCAGAGGGATTAAAAGAAAGATTTAACCATGTTACTAAACAGGATAGATCTTTTTCATGTCATAAAACCGTTGATTATGATGCTTACAATGAATATCGAGAAGCACAAAGCGAAATAGAAGAAATTTTGCAATGCATGGCTGAAGATGGTCATTCATTTAAAGAAATCAGTACAGAACGTCAAAAGCTAGAATCTGATCCGCATTTTATAGATGTTAGAGATAAATATCAGACTACACTTAAAAATGAAATGTATTGTGCGGGCATGTTAATTCTGGTGAAAAAGGAGAATATGATTTTTAATAATTTTCCTTTACGGTACGCCGTATCTAAAGGGTTATTAGATCTTAATCAATTTAAAGATGAACATGAGGTATATGACTCAATACATGAAGCTATAAATGCACATGCTAACGGGATTTAATTTTTATTTAATCATAAATATGAATTATCATATTTATAGTTTTTGTTTACTTGGTTTTGAAAAATATCGAGGTTATTTATTTAATGACTTCGATATAAATTTTTGAGAGAGAGATGATTAATTTTTTTTTAAAACTTTTTTCTTCCATATCTGTTTTACCAAATGATGATTTTAGTAAAACATTTACACACAATCCTGATGAATTAGCAGAGAAGGCTATGGAGAAAACGGCTGACCAGATGAAGGAAGCTTTAAAAACTTATTCCTTAGAACATCCTGAAGTTAAGAATAATATTGAAAATTTGGAGTAACTATTTATTTCTATATTTTTCAACATAACAAGCTCTACATAGTGCTGACCATTGTTGCTTGTAATCTTTATAGCCATTTTTATAAAAAAATTCTTCATCAAAAGGATAGTATTCGTTGCACCCAGAACAACGTTTTTCCTTTCCTAGTTCAGTAATGATGTAAACAGACATGCAATAAAACTGTAATTTTAAAAATTTAAAAATATTTTAAAGTTTAATTTTTTGTAATCAATGGATTGTTACTATTTTGGTATATCCCACCTTTTTCCGTGCTAAACATAAATTATATTTTTCCTTATTTTTTCTACTGTTTTTTAAGAAGTATTTTATTCATTTGTTGATTTTTTAATTAAATTTACGTTTCTAAAAAACTATATCCCACCTTTTTCCGTGCTAAAACTAGATTTTAATACAGTATTTTATTATTTCTCTTTTAAATTCATAACGTAATATGATTTTTATAGGTTTTTTATAAGTTATCCACAGTCTTTGAGTTCTTTTTATTAATTTTATATACTTTTATATACTTTTACGAGGTCTGAAACTATTGCTATACAAGGCATACAGAGGACATTATCCACCTTTTTCCGTGCTATACCCCACCTTTTTCCGTGCTATACCCCACCTTTTTCCGTGCTATACCCCACCTTTTTCCGTGCTATTTACACCTATTAAAAAACATGGTGTAATACCACCTATAAAAATATAGGTGTAATATGAATGAACGAATTAATTGTAAAAGATAACGCCTTGATCAATGCATCATATAACTTAGAAACAATAGAGCAAAGATTGGTTTTGTTAGCAATTATAAAAGCGAGAAAGCTAGAAAAGAGCATTAATTCTGAAACTGTTTTAAGAATCCATGCTACTGACTACATGGAACACTTTAAAGTTAGTAAAAATTCAGCGTATGAAGCTCTTAAAAACGCCAGTAATAGTATTTTTAGTCGTCAGTTTAGCTATATTGAGATTGACACAGAAACAGGCAATAAAAAGAAATCTAAATCACGATGGGTACAGAAAGTTAGTTATATAGATGATTCAGCAATTGTTGAAATGATTTTTACAAATGATGTAATTCCTCTAGTGACTCAACTAGAGGAAAGTTTTACAAGTTATCAAATGAAGCAAGTTAGCCAATTGACAGGTAAATATGCGATCCGCATTTACGAGTTGATCATCCAGTGGCGCAAAATAAATAAAACGCCAATGTTTGAACTCAATGAATTTAGAAGAAAATTAGGTCTTGGTGAAAATGATTACCCGCGTATAGATACATTCAAAACCAAAGTAATTGAAAGCAGCCTAAAACAGATTAATAAATCGACAGATATTGTAGTCGATTATGATCAACATAAAGAGGGGCGTAGCATCATAGGGTTCTCATTTAGATTTAGATTGAAGGATGAAGCACAGAAGCCAATAAAAGATATGGCATTGAGTGAAAAACAGATTCCATTGTTTGCTAATAAACTTGCACATGACGCTATTTTTAGTGGCAAGTATGCTGTAGCGGGTGAAACCTATGAAGATTTTGAAAAGAGATTATTAGTCCTGCTTGGTAACGCGGTTAATGTTGAGAATTGGAAAGAAGATCTTTATAGAGTTGGATACGATAAAAAATAATAAGATTTATTTACTAAATTTAAGCTTATCACATGGATAAGCTTTTTTTTGGACTGTAAAAGAATAAAAATAAGAATAATTATTCTTTTTGGAATAAATAAAGTGTATTATTCTTAAATATTCTTCTATTGGGTATTTAAGGATGAAAAAAGAAATTAAAACTAATGACATTGTTTGTATAACACAGCAATGGCGACCACATAACAAAGGGATTTACGTTGTTGAAAATATCACTGGGAATACAGTCCAAGTCAGTATTTACGATCCAACGTTGTCAAAAGATACACGCGTGATGATGGGTTTTTGTGTGGGCTTGAATGATATACGCCATGCATACCCTTTAGAGATTCAAGAAAAACAGCGTATTGATGATTTGATTGAACATTTAGGGATTAAAAAATCTTGTGAAATGCTAAGCGGTTATATCGAAGCAACCGTTGATTTAGAAGAATTAGAAAAACAACGCCTTGAATGGGAAGCAAAGCAAAATCGAATGAAATTTATCAGGGAATATGGTCTAAGCCCGTCAGTTCAAATTATAGGTGATCCAATATGAGCAGCTTACAAGTTGGTCAGCGTGTTTACGTTGATTATGTATCGTCATCGGCTACTGAGTTTTCAGATAAACACGTTACAGGATCAGCGGTAATTGATCGGGTTGAAGATGGTTATGTTTTTGGTCGTTTGTTGAGTACAGATAATCCATTTATGTGCAATGTGGGTGATGTTCGTGTTTTACCTTTTGATGCAGTTGAACTGGAAGAAACATGGAAAGCTGAATTTTATCAGTGGTGGGATAAGGAAGGTCAATATTTACGTGCGGGTGGTAGTGAATATTATCAATCATTTGCTTGGGCTTCATTCAAACACGTTAAACAGCAGATGTACGCCCATGTACAGGACTATCACGAAAAAGTTAAGTCTATTCACAATCATTTTGTTTGGTCGTCAGACGATGCCGCAGATAAGCAAAAGAAAGCCACTACAGATGCAAGTATTAATTATTACGAAGGCAAGCGATACGTGTATGACGTTGAGCAATTTCGTTTACAGCAAATTTTAGATTCAAAACCACAGGTGTAGTCATGGGAATACAGAAATTTTTAATACCAATTGCATTATTAAAAGCCGCTTCTTTAGCGATTTCGAGAGATGATTTTTTACGACCAAATCTTGAAGTTTTAGCAATTGAAAAAGGTCATATCATTGCAACAAACAGTCATATTTTATTTTGCTCAAAATTGGATATAGATCCAGAATTTAAGGTCCATATTCCATTGCCGCATGTAGAGAGTTTTTTAAAGAAAGTTGAAAATTTTGATCGTTATTATTGCGAGTTAAGTTTTGATGCTAATGAAAAGAAAGGCTTATTAGAGATTAAGCATTGTTATGGTGCATACGAAGCTTTTATTCAGCACTGGGATAGTTTTATAGATTGGCAAAAGGTTGTTATTGCCAAGCCTGAAAAAGTTGAATTAAGTAGTTACCCATATTTTGATACCAAGTATTTAAATACGGTGAACGAAATGGCACAAATACTGGGTGTTTTAAGAGGATCTATTTATCCAACTGGTACAGAAACGGTAGCATTTGTTGATTTTAAATATAGCGAATATAGCGATGCCTTTGTTTTGTTGATGCCGCTATGTAATCAGCCTGAAAAGATAAAATGGGCGGTGCAGTGCAGTTACGATGATGAAATTGATCTGCGCCCCGCTGAATCAGAAGAAATAGCATACAAAGCCGTGCGCCGTATGAAAAATGATTTAAATTTTTCACCTTACAGACCTAGTGAACCAAGATGTAAAAGTCGTCATGACAATATTGTGGTAGTTAGTTGGGCGGGTTCTGATGAAGAACATAAAAAAGAAATGTTTTATAACCAAGCGTGGTTTGATCAACCGCTATGTCAATTTAATAACTGCGCTCAAGCTATTCGCTACATTACTGAACTGGATGAAGTGGTGCATTGCTATATCCCAAATACAGATCGTGAAGTCATCACGCGTTCAGTAGACGAAGTAAAAGCGTTCTTTAAACGTCATTCGATGGAGGTCCTACCATCATGATTAGTACAGTTTATTTAGTTTTGGTTGTTACTTTTAGTGATAACGGTGACAAGTCTGTAGCAGTTGAAAAGATCCCACAAGCCAATATGCAGCAATGCCAAGTCAATCAAAAAACATACTCAAAAGATGATGCCATTCGCCGTGCCTTTTGCATCGTTGGCGTGAAGTAAATCAATTTTAAAAAGGAAATCGTGATGAAGAAATTTAAATTAATGTGGGACGAGCGTGTTGTTGATCAGAACGGCGAAACTTTGCATCTTGAGCAAAAAAGTCAAGTTATTGAAGCAGAATGCGAAGCTGCTGCATGTGAGCAATGGCAAAAGGAAAATGAACATAATGAATATCATTTCGACTTAGAAAGCTGTGAAGAAGTGGTTGAACATGCGTTATTCAGTAAATGCATGGTGGTAACTATGGCAGATGAAAGTCAATGGGCTGTACCCGTTGAATTTATCGCCCGTCACCGTGCTGCTTATTACGCCATTAAAGAATATGAGGGGGATATAGCAGAAAGTTTACGTGATGACACTTTGCCATTGTTTGAGTCTGAAGAATATGAAATTCATGATTGGGCTGCAAACAATATGAATTGGTCTGATGTTCAGTGTGTCGCTGTTCAGGTGGAAAAACCCAATGTCGATTATGAAGATGGTTGGTGTAATGGTGAATGGAGTATCAAATAATGGTCAATGGATGGTACGACAATCAAGCGGGCTTAGTAGATTACACTCAACCAGACTCTAAGCCGAAAATTGTAGTTAAAAAGCGTGGCAAGGTTGATATTAATTTATTGAGTTTTAATGAATTAAAGGAAATCTATGCTGAAGCGAGTTTGCGCTTAGAAGAATATTGTAAACATTCTGAAGCAGTTAAGAAGCTGATGAAAGATCAGATTGTAGGGACAGTTAAATATCTAACTTTAGTAAAAGTTCGGATGAGTCTAATTGCATCGGGTGAACAGTTAGTACAGTTATCTTATCTAAGTAATTTAGAAGATGAAAAAGTAAAAAATTCTAAGTTGATCACAGAATTGACCCAGAAATTAACTGAAAATCAGCGTGTTTTAGAGGAAAAAAATCGGGAAGTAAAAGCCTTGAATGCGCGTATTTCAGAAATGCAAGGTCGATTAGCAAGTGCAAAAACCTTTAAGGCACGGAGAAAATAATAAATGGAAATTTCAAGAATTAAAGAATTGGCACTTGCAAGCGGATTTAAGCTAAAAGACCAGGTAAATGGCGAACTAGATTTAAATGCTTATGTGTATGACTTTGCACAAATACTTGAAAGAGAAGTGTTGGCACAAGCCCGCAGTGTTTTTGGTCAAGAAGCTGTAACTATAGATGATACTGAATTTTTGGATGCTGAAATCACTCAAATTTCGGAATCAATGTCTGAAAAACATTACTTTGATAATGGTGAATCAGAAGAATTGGAAATGCTTGTTGCTAAAGCAATGAAACTTGGTGAGCTTTATGAGCGTAAGAAGTGGCAAGAAGCGAAAGCCATTCCTGAAGGGTTTGTTTTGGTGAAAAAAGAATTGCCTGGAGAAATAGCCGAAGCTATGGCTCTTGAACGAGTTAATAGTCCACTAGGTAATGAAACTAATCCTTTTTGGGTCGAAACTATAGAAAAAGTATACAAGGAACATTTGCATAAAAAAAAGTGGGAGTTATGGCGTGATTACAAGGATGCAATCAAAGCACAGGAACAACAAGATGCAAGTTAAAGAAGTCAGAACCCATCACATCCCATCGCAAGATGGGGTGGATTCAATCAATCTGTTTGTTGTCTGGTATGGCGAATGTAGGTCACAGGTGACAATTCAATGTTGGGATCATGCATGGACTGCCTATTGGGGCGCGCATTGGGTTGAAAGGGTAGAGGATTTTATAACAGATCCAGAAATCATTGATTATTTGATTAGTAATTTTTCAAGGACTAGACAGGCGCGGGAACGTAAGTGGTTACGTCAAATTATTGAATCAATTAGAAAGTATTTTAAAAATCTTGAGGTGCAAAATGGATAAGTTTTCAGTCAATGCGGTAGTGGCAAAAACAGTTATTAATGGCTTGGTCGCTGTTTTGGAACAACAGGAAATTGATGTTGATAACATGCAATTTTCTTTGAAAAGTGATAATGGTGAACAAACGCCAGAGCTTAATTTTAAAGAATTAATAGATTGTACGCTGGGTTGGTTACAGCAAGTAGAAAACGAAGAATTTTTGATTGTTCGCCGTGATGAGGTTAAAGGCTATTTTTCCAATGATGGTGAAAATTATGAAGTTCACAACACCTTAGCTGAAGCAAAACATGAAGCTGAATGTGCTATTGAATCTTTTAGTGAACGTCTTGCTGATCAAGGGTTAGATCCAAGCAGTGATGGTAATTTTCATCAAGTGGGCTATGGCATTGTGTTGGCTAAATCAGGTCATACCGTTGAGCATGTTGTTACTCAACAAGATGTAGATTGTGGTGATTCTAAATATGATGTTGGTACTGAAATTATGAGCTTACACCTTGATTCTTGTTCTATTGATGGTGAAGGGAGTCAAGAAAGTGAGTAAATTAATCAAAAAAAGTTCTGAAATGGCACAGAACGATATTAAAAATGCATTGTCTGAATTACGCAATTGTCATGATGAAATTAGAAAAGGACTAACTTCTAAAACTTATGCGGATATGGCTCAAGCAAAGCTAACTAAAGCAATTAAACACATGTTGGATGCTGAAAGTTGGGTGGATGCAATACAAGAAGCACAGGGGCAAGGGAATGAGCATTAGAAAAATTAAATCAGCTCTTAATAAGAAAGGCATTCCTTTTATAAAAATTGAATGGGTACGTGGTAACTCTGAATGTGAAAGTGAATGGTTTATTGAGTTCACGGAAGGCACTAAACGAGATTTATTTGAGGCATCAAAAAAGGATGGTGAAGGAGAACTGACAGCAGATCACTTTAATTACTCAGGTGGAAATGCGGAGGCTGTAATGGAGTTTATTGATGAACTTCCATGCTTAAAAGGAGTAAGGGCATGACTAAATCTAGCAATACAACAACGCAAGAAATTATTTTCAATGCAGAACTTTGGATTTATCAGCGTAAATCTGCATTCCCAATGGTTGATTGTTTACCTGGTCCTGCAAATGGCTTGTGGGAGAAATTTAACTATCATCCCGTGTGTAATGGAATAGTCCTACAGGACAAGGATGTTTTAGTTTTGGGATTAGATGGGGCTTATACCGTCAAATCTAAGTCTTGTGATCAAAATAAGCATATTCATCTAAATGACATTGTTAAAGCGAAATTTGTCCCTGCTTGTGGTGATGAGGTTGAAATTTATGGGCGTGTGCGCGAGTTCAAAGGCGATATGATTTGCTGCAATGAGATCCATAGTGAAAGCCCTTTTTTCTGCTATGAAAATGAAGCTGAAAAGATAGATTTACCTGAAAGCGTTATTAAAAGCTTATGTGAGGTGGTTTGATGGATCTTCAAAAAGAACGCAAAGCTTTTTTAAAGCATTGGTATGAAAATAATCTGCCATTTGATGATGAGGATAAATTTCAAAAACCTGCATGGGATGCATGGTTAGCTGCTAAAACTCAAGCCATCCCTGAAGGGTTTGTTTTGGCATGTAAACTTTCAGCCAATTACCTGTTTAACCAAGTACCTGAACTTGGTTTTAAAGATCAAGATGAAAAAAACACAGTTCTTTATCATTTAAATTACATGGCTTCTGAGTTTAAAGAATCTGCAAAAGAGTTTGTCAAAAAGGATCATGAAAAACAAATTGCATTTAAAAAAGAAGATGGGGAATGGAATAGTAGCTTTTTTGACAGCATATCGGATGATTTTCGCTGCAATAACATAGAGTAAATAAACATGACATTTGAAAACTATGATTTACCAGAACATGATTACCAATTGGCAGTAGAAACAGCATACAAGACCATTAATGGCGGCAGTGTTTCAGTATTACAGCGTAAATTATATTGGAGTTATGCCCGTGCAGCCGCAGCCGTTGAGCGCATGGAAGTTGAACGTGTTGTCAGTCCTATGTCGCCTAGTGGTCGCCGTGAAGTCTATCCAGAAGAAATGCACCAACTATGGTTGGAAAATAAAGCATTAAGGGAAAGTCAGCGAATTGTTATTGAATTGGAAAAAGGACGTTTTGTTGAGCATGATCCGAAAGAATTGTTTTTTCGAGTATTACGTGCATCAAAAGTCTTAAAAACAAAAAAGAACTGGGTACATGTCATGAGCATGGTTGGTTGTGGCAGCACTGTAGCGTACCGTTTGTGTGCTTTATTTAATGTAGATCCTGAAGGCACAGTTTTTGAAAAAAAGGATGCTAAAGAAGATATTCACATGGTAGATATAGCGGCATTTTTAAAGGATTATTGCGATCATGGATGAAAAAGATATATTACGTGGAATGTGTGCTGTAGCAGCTAAAAGCATTATTGATAAGGCTGAATCAGACCGTTTTTGTTTTAATCGCTATGATGATGACAAACTTCGTTTAAAACAATTTACTTTGTTTTATGTACCGTGTGAATCTTCAGCTAAACGTTTGAGTTTGGCTAGAAAGCTTGAATCCAAAGGGTTGATTAAACTTCACCAATATCGCAAAGGTGCAGCATGGACCTATCAATTTGTGGATTTTGAAATTACAAATAAAATCTATATTGAAGCTTATGAAATTGTTTCTAAATTCAATTTTGTAAAGGGAAATGGATTTATCTCATTCCCGCAGTTCTCAAAAACCAAACAGGGCTTTAATGAAATCGATCAGTTAGGTCAAAAAGCCTTTGATTTACTTGGAGCTTAATATGGTTCAGTTATCAGAAAGACAACAACAAGTTTTACAGTGTGTCATTGATGCAAAGAATGAAAAGAAAAGACCATATACAAAAGGTGTGGTCAATCGAATGTTAAAAAAAGGTCATGAGATTACAGAAAAACAATGCGCCTATGATTTGGGTGTGATCAGTAACACGAAAGGCACAGGGGTTATTTCTATGCGTATAGGTAGTAATCCGAAATTATGGATTTATGATGAGGGTTGCACGAATGCCTAATTTTAAACATTAGGCTTTTTTGTAGCTCTTTTTTTTCTTGGACAGCGTGAACAACCAGAGCCATGTAAGTGATTATTTACGACTTGTTCAAATGCGCCATGTGTAGGACATATAATTTTAATTTTTTTCTGTGCGCCTTTATAGACAGATTCGGAATAATCATATTTATCACCGTGAATAGTTTTAGCTTTTTTTAAAAAAGAATCTAGGTTTTTTTTCGGCTTGGCTTTATCTGTATTTGCACAATTTGGGCAATTCATTCCTTGCAAGTGATTATTTGCAATCTGTTCAAATGCGCCATGTGTAGGACATATAATTTTAATTTTTTGAAGTGCGCCTTTATAGACGGATTCGGAATAATCATATTTATCACCGTGAACAATCCTAGATTTCTTTATAAAATCTTCTAAGCTTAATTTTTTCAAGACAATAACTGATGTGGTTCTAGGATTTTAGACCACGCCTATAAGTGATAATCTACTCCCCAATAAGCATGGGAAATGCTTGTTTTTGGAGTCAACCATGACACGAAGAAAACGTCGTAATCATTCAGCAGAGTTTAAAGTTAAAGTTGCTCTCGCAGCAATTAAAGGCGACCACACACTCGCTGAACTTTCTACTCAATTCGATTTACATCAAAACCAAATCATCGATTGGAAAAATCAACTGCTTGAGCAATCAATCAATATTTTTTCACGACCAACAGCACAACAAGAACCTGAGATTGACCTCAAAGCTCTACATGCCAAGATAGGACATCAGGCATTGCAAATTGATTTTTTAGAAGGTGCGCTCAGAAAAATAGGGCAGCTGAGCGGCAAAAAATGATCGATAAGACCCATCAACTTTCGGTACGACAACAATCGCAATTGATTCAAATCAATCGCAGTACGTTGTATTACAAGCCCAAAGAGATTTCATCAACTGATTTGAGTTTGATGCGTCTAATCGATGAAATTCATCTCGACTACCCATTTATGGGCAGTCGAATGATACGAGATATGCTACAGCGTCAAGGACATAAAATAGGTCGGCGTAAAGTCCGACGTTTAATGCGCTTGATGGGAATACATGCCTTGTATCCAAAACCCAATACCAGTAAGCCTAATCTTGCACACCGTATTTTCCCATATCTGTTGAAAAACATGGTCATCGATCACTCTAATCAAGTCTGGTGTACAGATATCACGTACATTCCTATGGCTAAAGGCTTTGTCTATCTGTGTGCAATTATAGATTGGCATAGTCGTAAAGTACTGGCTCATCGTGTATCGATCAGTATGGAAACAGACTTTTGCATAGATGCGTTGCAAGAAGCAATTGTGAAATATGGTTGTCCAGAGGTGTTTAATACAGACCAAGGCAGTCAATTCACAAGCGAGGCATTTTTGAATGAGTTAAAATTGCGAAATATCCGTATCAGTATGGATGGGAAAGGACGATGGATGGATAATGTAATGATTGAGCGTTTATGGCGCAGTGTGAAGCATGAGGAAGTCTATTTGAAGGCTTACGATACGGTTAAACAAGCAAAACAATCAATTGCTGAATATTTGGATTTTTATAACACGATACGTCCTCATTCAAGCTTGAATAAGGCAACACCAAATGAATTTTATGATCGACATTTACCAAAAGTAATGGCAGCATAATTTAAATATTTAGAGCGGATTTATCACTTATAAAACTAGATTGAGTGGTCTAATTAACGGAACCACATCAAACCAAGTAATCTATGAATAAAGTTATATTAACTTAATTTAATTATTGTTATGTGAATTTAAAAAAAAGAATAAACACTTGCATAAATATTCTTTTTAGAATATTTTAAGCAAGTCCTGTTAAGAGTTGTACTCACTTTAATAAAAGTAAGCAGGATTTCAAGGATTGTCGGTAGATAAGCCTTGAATATTAAGATATATGCGCTTGTTTCTGCCTTCCGAGTTCCCCAATTCGGAAGGTTTTTTTTTGCTTATAAGAAATAAAATATTCTTTTATATTACTTTTAGAATAAATTATGTAATAATTATTCTCTAATATTCTTTTATTGTTATTTGGATGTAGTGAATGGTTAAGCGTGTCAGACCATATAGACCTAAAGATATATTTGCTAAAGCACCTGTACCAAAAAAAACAAGATATTCAGCGTCAGAGCGTGCAGCACTTGGGTTAGCACCGCAAGAAGATGATATTCAAATGCAAGTATTTGAAGAATGCTACTACATTCGTTACAACGGCTACCGTGTGAGTGAGATTATTCGTCATATTCCCAATGGCGGTAATAGATCTGAGTCTGAAGGTGCAAAATTTAAAAAGATGGGTGTTATTGCGGGTACGCCAGATTGGTTATTGCCAGTGCCAAAACAAGGCTATGGAAGTTTATATATAGAACAAAAAACAAAAAATGGGCGAGTTCGCCCAGAACAGAAAGCGCAAATTAAATTACTTGAAGCAATGGGAAATAAGGTTTTGGTTTGTCGTACCGTTGCTGAAACAATCAAAGAAATTAAAGATTATTTAGGGATCAAATGATGAGTGAAATTAAGCTGCCAAAATACGATGAATTGTGGACGACTATTGGTAAAAATTGTCGTATTGCGCGTGAAATATCAGGATATACACGTTTAGATGTTGTATCTATGTTGTACGCTATTACGGGCGATAAATTGAAAGTGCAACTTAAAAATTTAAGTGATTTGGAGTATGGGCATAAAACATGCACATTTAGTCACTTGGTTAGACTTTCATTACTGTATAAGTGCAGCCTAAATTTTTTGACGGGATTAAGCCCGCATATTGAGATTAATCTTATTGAAAAAAAGAGCGTGGTACTGGGTGCGATTGAAAGCACGACTACTGAAATTACAGAGCGTATCGGCGAAAGGTTAGATGAGGTTTTAAACTCTATACCGAAACAGAGGGGTGAATTGCTGCATAACACAGCAAAAAGAACCATAACAGCAATTGAGAAGCAAAAAAACAAAGACCTGGTATTTAGTGCAAACTATCCAGATATAGCTAATTTATCTAAAGATTTAAGCGAAAAAGTGGCAGATTTTGAAGAAGCATCACGCCGCTATTATCGGTATGCTGAATTAAATCTTATTCAGCAAATTGAAGATCATAAGCAAGAACAGTTGGGCGCACGCTTAACAGATTGCAACGAATTAGAAGAACCAGAGCGATTACAAGCAAATAAACATGAATTGCCATGTGATGAAAAGTTTAATGCAATGGTGGGCTATAACTGCAAAATTGCGCGTGAATGGGCGGGGGTTAATCGTGATGTAGTGATGCAGAAAGTATGGAACTATAAAGAAGAAACTTTTAATAATCGTATTGTAGAGCTTGAAACTGGTGCGCGTTCCTTCCCTTTACCTATTATGATCAAAATTGCAAAACTCTATGATTGTAGTTTGGATTTTATTGCAGGGATTAGTAATGAGGTGGAATTAAATGCACCGTCATCACATAACGGCATTATTATTCAGAGTATGAGAAGTGCAGCCCTAGACATGGCTAATAGCCTAAGCAAAAATTTATGTTCTCTTTTAGATCACTTCCCAAAATATCATGGTGAATTGCTGAAGCTTTATTGCCAAAAACTTGTAGATGCAATCCTGGTACACAGGGCAAATCGTGAATTTTCCGAAGCCTATCCTGAAGTGCTAGAAATGGCATTTAGTTTACAAGCTGAGATACAGGCATTTGATATGCTAATTGCGCGTTTTCATCGCTATGCAGAGTTGAATATTATTGAAGTTATTCAGGAATATGAAAATAAAGCATTTCACAAAAAAGGTAAGAATAGACGAAGTAAAGCCAGTCGTGCGTAATTTTGATTGATCAGGGATGAAACATGACTGATAATAAGCCAAATCGAAAAACTAGAAACAGTAAATATTCTGATGAGATTTGGTTTTGTGTGCGTACAGTTTATGAATCAGATGGTGAATCGACAATTGAGCGTATTGTTGAAATTGTTGGCGAGTTCTTAGGAGAAACTAAACTGCCTAACCGCCGTACAGTCGTTACAAGAGCTGAAAAGGAGGGATGGGAGCGACCACAAAATATCAGCCAAAAGACTAACGCGCAGCTAAAGAAATTGATGCAGAAAGCAAAAAATACTTTGCAGTCTGCTACAGTTGAAGATAAAAAAAATACTATAAATCAAGATGATACTGGTTTCTTAACTGATTATGACTTATATGTTTCACGAAGGGATGAGATAGTTTCACAGGCGTTAGGGGGTGTCAAAAAGTTGCTGTCCACTACTTCAAGACGCAAATTGAAAATAGCTGATGTGATCCGCAGAAACAGAAATATGAATGATCAGTTACAGCATTTAACTATGCACACGACTGATGAAATTGTCATAAATAAGACATTGATGTTAGATCGTAACTTTCAATTAGAAGCAGAGCCAGAAGATAAAGAACTTATCGAAAAATCATACGGTATGGCATTAGGTTTGGTTGAGCCAATTATGTTTTTAACTAATGCTATAGAAAAACAAGCAAAGATGGATATATTGTTTTACGGCATTAATTCAGAAGATACCCGTGAACCTGAAACAGCGGGACGCTTGACAAATCTTAATGACGATACAGCGTATGAACAGCAGATGTTAGAATTGAAACAGCGTAATATCGAGATGATGGAACGCCGTGCCATGTTAGAGTCAGGTGACTTTGAAAGAGAAATTGAGCAAGAACAGCAAAGACAGATGCAAGAACTGGGCTTGTTGGATGATGATATAAGTGAAGCAGAATATGAAGATATACCCCATGATGCATAGAGTTTTTTTGTAATCAATTGTACTTCAAGTTGTTGATTTATATCTGTTGGTGTATAATTGCATTGTCAGATAATACAAAGATGTTATCTGTTTTCCTGTTCATATACCCGTTCCCAAACGGGTATTTTTTTGTCCGATTTTTAAAGGAATATTGAGAAAAACGCGATAAATAAAAAGCAAATACTGCATGTATATTTTTTAGGAATATAGACATGCTAAATACAGATTCTCAAGGCTTTATTTTGGGCGAGTTACGGCTTAAACAAATCAAGCAAGGTGTAGAAAACACAGAAGATAATACAAAAGAAATTCTGGATTTTTTGAAGTCCGAGTTTAAACGTATGATTGATGCTAATCAAAGTCAGTCAGATAGTTTAAATAGAACCATCCAGGACTACATTAAGCAAAATAAGAAAGCAAAGGATGCGGCAAGTCAGTCAAATAGCCAAAACACGCCAAATAACGCAGAACCCAATCAAAACACGGGCAATCAAAGAGGTACGCCTAATCGTGCGAGTTCTGGGCGTTCACGCAATGCTGATAGTAATGCGCCATCGACTCGACCACGCCCAAGCCGTGATGCTGAAGATCCAAATCCTAACCCGACACGGCGTACTAGAACACGCAGTCAAGCTGAAGAACGCGCACAACTAGAGCGTGAAAGATCAAATCAGGATCGGGATAGTAAAGGGCGTTTTACTGCTAAGGATAAGACGATATTAGAAAAATTTAAGGATCTATTTAAAAATGGTGGTGGCTCAAGTGGGAATGTAGACACAAAAGGCTATGATCCTACAGTCGATGCTTTAAATGAATTAAAAGAAATTGTTTCCCCAGTCGGTAATATTTTCGGCAAGATGACTTCGCGTGCAATTGGTATTTTGCGTGGTCGTATGCGTAAGAATCGTAATGAGCAAACACTCCCAGAAGAACAGCAGCAAGCGAACCGCCGTGAACAAGAATCAGATAAGGAACGGAATAAGCTATTAAAACGCCTTATTGACGCTGTACGCTCGAATGGGGGTGGCGGTGGTGGTTTGTTTGGTGGATTGCTTGGAAAGCTGTTTAAAGGTGGAAAGGGCTTATTTAAGGGCTTATTGAAGCGAGTTCCTTTGCTTGGGTTGTTGTTTGGTGGTGCTTCATTATTTTCTGAATGGGGTAAACTCGATAGTGGTGGTAAAGGTAAGGGGATTGGTAGTCTTGCGGGTGGTGCGCTTGGTGCGATATTGGGTTCAGTGTTTGGACCATTGGGGACGATTGGTGGTGGTGCGCTTGGTGCTTATCTTGGTGGGATTTTTGGTAAAAAGGTTGGAGAGTGGACGGACACGCTCAAAAATTCTGATTTTGTTGGGATTTTTAAAAGCCTTTGGTCTGATGCAATTGGAAAAATTGTAGATATTGCTGAATCCATTAAAAACTCAAAGATTGTAAAAAATACTAAAGAAGCTATAGGCAATGGTATTGATTACGTTAAACAAGGTGCATCAAATTTATATAATAAAGTTACGGGAAATAAGTCAAAAGGAAACGCGGCGAGTGGTGGATCAGGTGTAAGTGGGGTTGATCTTTTAAGCTATGGTCAGGGTGGTGGTAGTTCAAGCGGATTAAAGGATGAGGGAACAAATGGGTTAGGTATATATAAGCCAATTGCTGATGCAGTAGCAAAATATGAAAGTAAAGGATCTTACACAATTGCTAATACAGGTGGTTATGAAAAAAGGCGTGTTAAAGGTGACTTTAAAACCATTAATGAAGCTAATTTAACAAATATGTCTATTAATGACATTTTAAAACGTAATGCATTACCAGTTGGAGATCCAAAACGACTTAATGCCGTTGGTCGCTATCAAATCATTGCATCTAATTTACGAAATTGGGTAGCTGATGGTTCGCTAAAAGGTACAGATATATTTACACCTGAATTGCAGGATAAATTGTTTTTAAAACTTTTACCTAAATCAGCAAAAGATTATGCAAAAGGTAAAAATGTATCTATTGCTAAAGTTCAAAATGATATTGCTGGGCAATGGGCAGCAGTGCCAAGAGCCGATACAGGGCGTTCAGCGCATGAAAACACGGGATTAAATAAAGCTAATCCGAAAGCGGGTGGGTTGGTTGTTGAAGCAATGAATCAAATTCGTTCTGGAAAGTCAGTTGAGCAACCACCCATTGTACAGACCAATACAAAAGGTAAGGATGTAATCCCATTGCCACAGCAAGCAGTTGGGCAGAATAAAAGCAAGATGGTTACACCTAAGTCATCGAAGGATCTTGCGACATTTGCACAAAATGCAGAAATGCCTATCTCAAGTAAAATTTTAAACCCGAATGTTACACCTAAGACAAAAAGTATTTTGCAAATGAATCGTATGCAATCATCGAATATTACAAAAGTTCAACCAATAGCAGCGGAACGCGTTCCATTATCAACAGGGAATAAAGTGCCAGTAATGACAGCACAAGCCCAAGATTCAAATATTAATCAAAATGTATCAGATCGGGGCTTGGCGCATATATTTAGTGGTGGAATTGGGTTTAAGACCTTGCAAGGTTAAGAGTGAAGTCCGATTAATTTCGGGCTTTTTTATGTGTATGATAGGCAGACAATAATTATTTGCTTGGGGGATGTATGAAACTTAAAAGACTGGGCTTATTGTATGCATTAACTATGATTGCAATGCCGTCATTTGCAGCTAATGTGGTTACAGAAACACAAGCGGTAGCAATACTTAAAGGGGATGGGGTTAAAAGTGTCGCAGCACAGAGCCTATTCAGAAATGGCGTGTTCTCTAATAAGGGGTTTGATAATAATGCTGAAGCATATAGAGGATATTATTTTTCACAAAAACCGTTAACTTTTTTGAATTTTAATGTGGCAGCTTTAGATATTCCTTATAAGACAATGTATGTGGGTTGTTGCGTGATTCATCAAAATAGCTTTATTTTATCTCATACAATAAAATCCGATATGGATACATTACATAGATTTGCTAGGAAAAATAACTGTAGAGTAGATAGTGATGGTTTAGACGGAATTATTGATCCAATAGCTGTTAAATTTGTCAAAAAATCAAATACCACTCATTTTGTTTCTATTACGTGTGAAAATCCAAATGCAGAATAATAATAAACAAAATTGGATTATTGCGATTTTATCGACAATCTTAGTCATTATTTTAGTGGCTATAGGGGTTTTTGGCTTTTGGTTTAAAGGTGCGTATGAGAAGCTGAATGAAACAAACAAAGATAGTAATCAAACGGTAGAGGTTGAAGAAGAACAGCCTGTCATCGTGCAACAGCAAGAAGAAGTGCTGCCGAGTTGTTATGATTCTTATACACTGGATACGTTGAGGGGTATTGTCTATCAAGAAGCATTGTCCGAAAAGGATGTTAAGTCAAATCAGTTGGCTGTAGAGAACATTGAAAATACGCAATTAAAATTTCAAGATATTGCCACTCTTTCTGAATCTGATGATTACAATCCTATCCGTGTCTGTGAAGCAAAGTTGGATATGACTTATCCATATATGACTCAAGAACAAATTGATAAGCTTGGTAGTGATTTCTTATGGTATCTTCATTTTAGTGGTAAAAAAAATGAATATACATCTTTGCCTAAAAGCATTAAGTACGAGATTAAATTTGTTCACAATGAGGATGGTGAAAAACAGGTATATGTTGAAATGGATCACGCCAAGTCTTATGCATTTGTCGTGTATTTTATGGGGATAAATTATTACTCAAAATATCAAAAGAGTAATACAGAGTATGTAGAGCCTGATATGTAGTGTTATCGCTACACGGCGACAAAAAAGCCCGATATAGAATCGGGCTTTTTTTATTAAGCTTTACGCCGTATTAGATCAGTACAAGATGAACTAAATAGTTTGGGAAACTTAACATTGGTATTTTCATGTAGGTTTTCAACAGATCCATGCATTTGATCAAGTAATTGCTGTAACAATACTGCATCCGCACGCCCTCTAATAAAATACTTAATCAAAGCCTTTTCACATGCTCTACGTGTATTTAGATACGGTTCAATGATGCTATATAGGCGTTTGAACTCACTTTCTAATAAAGGCAATTGTTCAACTTCAAACTGTTCAGGGCTTGGCTTATTGGTTACATGGCGTAAAGACGACCATGTTGCACGACTAAAAGCATCTTCATGATCAAAGAATGAAGCACAGAACCAAACAAGGCGTTTAATGTTGTTCATATCATCATTGGTGATGTAGTTCGGTGCTTTGGCTTGTGTTGGTATCTGATATTGTCCAGTTTTGCGGATAGAGGGTAATACTTCGTTAAATACCCAATCTTGGAATTGTCTTGCTTCGGGTTTATTTGAACGGAAAATCACACGGTATAGGTTGGGTTCGTTGATAAAAGCAATTTCTTGATTCCCGCCATTTGTAAGGATGTAGACTTTTTCTACACCCTTTTTATCTATTTGTTTTGCAAGTAAATCACGTGAGTTTAGGATTGAAAGAACACTGCAAACATCGGGTAAACAAAAATAAGGTTCGCCGTTGATCATTTGAACACGGACATTGTGATCTTGGTGAAAGGTAAAAGTGGAAATGGCATTCATGGGCGAATACTCCGAACGAAAAATGAATTTTCGCCACCGAAATAACGCCAATTATTAGGGTGGCAGATTAAACAGGGTTGGCGTACTAGTCGTTCGGATCTAGCGCATCTTGCGATGCCCCTGCCTAATCCGCCATAACGGATGTTTCTACAGGGTGCAGAAAACTATAGGCAAAATAAAACCGCTTATGCGGCTATTGCCGAACGAAACTTTTGGACGCCAATCCAAGCACCCGATTTTGCGGATGCACAAATAAAATAGAACGCGTTACAGCCATTGTCAAACATAATTAAGAAGCAATCTAAAAAAGAATAATAAAGGAATATTATAGATATAAATAAACATAAAAAGAATAAAAATTACTATAATTATTCCAAAAAGAATATATAATCAATTTATAGAATAGGAATATCAGAATAATTGGATATTTATTAATGCCTACACTTCATACCAAAGATTTATCGCTTGAGTTCTTTAATGAACAGGTCATGACGTTTCTTCTTAGTGAAGATCTTAGTGACCAGGAGTTACAGAGTTTTTTAGAAAACATGGTTTTGATCTTCATTGGTTGTTTAGGCAACTTTCATGATTTTGATAAATCAGAATTTTTTATCGAGCAAATGAAAAACAGCATTGATTTAAGTCGAAGTTTTTATGAAGAAACAGAAACAAAGCAATGAGGAAATATACCGAGATCCGTACACGATTGACTGGATTGAGCAGTTAAAGGGCGTAGATGATGCAATTAAACAAAGTGACAGTAGAGCAAACCATTTTGCAGCAGTTCGGGCTATCGAAAGTCAAGAAGATGCTCAAGCAGTTAAAAGGGAATAAGTGTGACGGTGTATATATTGCTGTGAATCGCTATAGAGGTGGTTGTCTATTCTTTGAAATGAATGAAAAGTATATCTGGTGTGACTATTTAGACCAGAACGGCTTTAAAAAAACTCATTTCAAAAGCTATAGCGAGTTCTTTAATGACTTGCGCTTACTTGGTTATTTTTATGTGGAAGTGTCGCGTTTAGAAAAGGAGTTAGAAAAAACGACCATAGAAAATCAACGCGAAGAAAAGCCGATTGAGTACATAAATAGCCGTGTCAGTGGCTTAACTGATTCACTAGCTTTGCGTTCTGAAAATGATCACCAAAATAGCGATTACTGGCGTGGACAGCGTGATGCGTATGAAAACGTGAAATTCATCATTAATGAGGTGCGCCATGCTTGTTGATCCAAGCTATACGTTGGTTGTGATTAAACTATCTGAAGATCCGAGCAAGGTTTCATTAATGATTGATGATGAAACTTATGAAATCGTCAATACATTAAGCGGTAATGATTTAGATGCAATCGGAAAAGAGCAAGTTTTTCAAGAGTCACTAGATCCATTGCACAAGACAATCATCCTAACTCCACAAGCATTGGGTCGTATTGTTGATGAATACATTAACCCAAACAAGCTATAGGAAGTGCAATGATTGAATTTATCGCGATTCTTCTGGGTTTGATTGCTGTATTTATTTGGGCTTTGAGGGAGGGAACATTATCAAATATTCCGCTTGATTCGGATGATTTGTATGAATGGCTTGTTGTCTTTAAAGATTTGCACGGCGGTACTTATCGCACAGTGATGATGATTGATACAGATACATTGAATGCCCAATTGCTGAATACGTTGGAAGCGGAATTATCGGCAGAGTTTGATAAGCCTTGTATCACAAACATCATGTTGTTAGGTAAAGCAGCGCAGTTTGAAAGACTGGATGATTTTAAAGCTTAAATCATAAATATGAGTATATGAGGAATTGCAAGTGATTAAGACCACATTACCTTTGTTGTATATCGAAGGTTCACAAAACATAACTAAAGATCAAAAAAAGCAATTAGTAGATGCTTTTTTTGCAAAGCATAGAGTAGCTAATGGGTGGCTAAGTCCAAAATCTTATCATCATGAACTAGAACCTGTATTTCAGGTTGAATTAGTTGATTGGGATAATTTGACTGTAGATATAACGAGTAATCAACTGACTACAGATGAGAACCTTAAAGATACCGTTGTTGCAATGATTTTTTTCGGAAAATTGACAGAAAAATTAGAACCAGATGAATTTTTGGGTTTTTATTTTGATTCAAAGAGTCGGAATGATGGTGCTTATTGGGATGATAAGGATCAGCTAATAAAAACTAAATCATAAATATGACTATATGAGAAATCACAAATATGAATAGATTGTCAGAATTATCAAAAATCAGTAACGCGGTACTTAGTCCAGATTTGAACGGGCGTTGTCGTGGTGATTTGCGTACAGGTTTAGCGGGGCGTTGCAAAGTACATGACAGCGGAAAACTTTCACAAAAGGAAATTAAATTCCGTGTTGAGTGGTGCATACGTCAACACAAAATTATTGGTGAATTTGGGGCAGTTTTAAATGCAGATTAATGAGTCAACTATTTTTATCCGACATTTGATTGAGGGTAATTATACAGCAGCTTTCAAGCTTACGGGTATTGAGTGGGATGTAACCGATTTTAATTGTCCTGAATCGCAAATATTAGACGATTCAGATGCGCGTTTTTATAAAAAAATCACTGAATTTTTTAAAGAAAATGCTTTGTTGTTTGATGAATACGATGAGTCTATTAAAAAAGGATTTATGGCGTATATACCGCAATATTTGCTTGAGCATCCAACGCGTAAGATGTTGCTTAAAGTTATGCAGATTAAAGCCATAACAGCACCACCGCCACCCATTACGATTGATTTATCCCACCTTTCAAAAGAACAAGTAGAAAAATTTAAAAGTGATCTTAACGAGGTTGTAGCTAAGCCTACAAACATCGTTGTAATGCCACAAAAAACAAGTAATCCCGCTGAAGGTGTGTCCATAGCCATGAATGAACTACTGGGTTCTGAACGGCAGTATCCACTCAATCCAAAGCATTGCGTTCATTTCTCTACAACTTTGTTTTATGAGGGAAAGGCTGAATGTTTTGGATGTGGTGCGGTTGTTAATACAAATCGTGAATTAATTGAGGTAGAGAATCATGAGTAAGAAAAAAGATAAATACAGCAACGAAGAATACACACAAGTTCTTAAAGATTGTCCTGAATGTGGTTCTGATTATGTGCATGAAGATGGAAACAATGAAGAATCAGCAGTTACTTGTGGCGATTGTGGATTTGAGGTTGTGACTAATAATGTCGCTAAGTCTAAGAATAAATGGAACAAAATTGAAAGGAATTAAAACAGCATGACTGATGATTTTGAATGCCCACACTGTAACGCCGTAAATGATACAACAGACTGGTTTGAACATTGGCATTGGGATGGTGATGTTTTTGATATTCGTTGCTGTGAGTGTGGGGAATCATCTTTAAAAATTCAGAATGTCTATGGTGGGGATGTTGCGAGCCATGCAAGTGCAGTCGTCAAACTTACAGCACAGTTTTTTGACAAGAAATTTTATGAATTTTCTCCACAAATCAAGATTTTAGAAATTGGATTCTCGAAGGGCATATCAGTCCAAGAGAATCTAAATAGGTCTTATGAGCGAGTTGTAACTTTTAGAGGTGGTCATGACTGAACTAAATCATCGCAAACTATGTGAAATTGGCGCACGTTTCTTAAAACGTCCTGAATCCGCTAACGGTCATGGTTGCCACTTCGCAATTGTAGAACCCGCTTGCTATGGGGAAAACCCAGATGTATTCGGTATTAGACATGGATCTAACGGCGCAACTTTCTTGTTAGAAGCCAAAACGAGTCGATCTGACTTTTTAGCAGATAAGAAAAAACCGCACCGTATGAATCCTGAAACGGGCATAGGGAAATATCGGTACTTTATATGTCCTAATGGACTGATTAAACCCGAAGAATTGCCAGAAAAGTGGGGCTTAATCTATGTCAGTCCGAAAGGGATTTGCAAGGTCATTGCGGGCGTGTTGGCAGTACCAAGAATCAAATATTTTTGCGAATGGTCAAAGACCAATAAAAGCTATATAGACCACAAAGCAATTGAAGAAAATTTAAAAACATTGGCATTCAATGAGCGCAATTTTCAGAACGAAATGAACCTTTTAACAATGGCTTTGGCTCGTTTGGGTGATGCTGAAGAAATACTTTATATGCAGCGTGGTTATTCAAGATTGCAAGTGAAATATCAAGAACTACAAAGCGAAAATAAGGAATTAACAGCATACAAGAATCGCATTGAATGGCGACAAAATAAGGGTAATGAATAATGGATACATTAACGGTAAAACAAGCACTTATTGCTATTGCAAATGAAGAAAAAAAACCGCCGTATGGCATGTGTGTGGTACGTGATGTGGTTACAGCCTTTCGTGAAAATAAAGAGCATCACTTGAAAGACAAAATCTTAGCAAGATCGCCTTTTTTTGCTCAAAAAAATAAAGGTGCTGAAGTGGTGGTAAAGGCAAAGACTGAAAGAACACGATATATCGCAACAAAAGAACTAAGTGAAAATAATAAATGGTTGAATGAGCTATGTGAGCCAAAAGGCATGACAACCATAATTAGCGAATTATTGGGCTTTAGCAGTGGGTTTTTTACAGATTATAAAAATGGTCGCCGTGCCTTTCCAGATCACCTAAAGAACCAGGTAAAAAAGATTGAATCACAAGCGAAAGAAATTTTAGCAGAACGCGAAAAAGCCTATCAGTTAAAGATTGCACATGGTACGGCAACGCGTTACGCAAAAGGTTGTCGTTGTGATTTATGTCGCAGGGCTTCAAGCAAAAGAAGGGCAGGACTTAAAAGGATGGCTGTATGAGAGCAACCATGTTTTTACTTATTATTTTAATTGTGTGGATGCTTTGGGTAACAGATCGGGCTTATTGGGGTTGATTGTATGCAACCTAAAGGCACAACACATATTGAGTTAGGGGACGGCACGTACTGGATGCAAACAAGCGATAACGATTGGTATTGGTGGCGTGATCGTTTTGGTTGGTGTCAGTACGTGGGAATGAAGAACAAGGGCTTTTACGACAAATTTAGGGCGGTTTAAAATGATTACATGGGTAACGGTTTGGGTTTTGACAGTGACTTACGTGAATATTAGTGGTCATTCTGGTGGTGCAACAAGCTATCAGCTTCAATACGCAACACAAAATATCTGTGAAAAGCAGCGTGAAAACCACAAAAACAATTACAAAAGAACTCGCTGTGACTTTGCTCAAATACCTGTCTATAAGAGTAAATAGACCATGCAAAAAGCCATAAATCACATTAAGCAATGGGGCATACCATCGGCGAAAAAGGCTATCGAGTTCGCAAGAAAAAACCATCTAAGTTATGTCATTGAAAAATATTCAAATGAACGTATCTAGGTTGTTTATTTAAAAGAACTCGTTGCGAGTTTTGATTTGGTTGAAGAAATGGGCGGCTATAGTCGCTGCAAATTTTATATGACAGGTATGCTTTTAAACGGTAGCGATTCAGTCAGATGCCCTGATACTAAAAAGGTTGTGGCAAAAGCTGCTTTGGAAAAAGCACTGGATGATTATCAGCAAATATCAATTGAGTTTTTGGAGGAATAAAGATGCTTAAAATTTTTAAAATTAAAACACCTGATAGAGAAACATTAGAATTAAGTAAATTATATGATTTTTTGTTTGATAATCTTGTTTGTGGGTGGGCGGGAAGAACAGGACACTATGCTTACAGTGAAGATCCAACACAAATAGCAGAAAACCAAGATGGGTATATTTATTGTTGGGAACATACGGATTATAGTCGAAAAATATCAGCTTCACCTGAAGCTTATCGCTATAAGTACCCTATTGATCCACTAGAAGTCCCAGAATTAATTTTGCCAAAATAAGAGATAAACCATGAATATTAATTTTGAAAAAATATTGGCAGATAACCCAACGCAAGAAGAACCACTACCAGGTATTGTTGAAAAGATACTAGCTGATCCTTATTTTTCAATTGATAAGGAACGAGCAAGGAAAGCATTAACAGATGCGGAAAACAGATTGAAAAAATACATTGAGAAATATCCAAATTGGGGTCAATGGAGTGTCAATATTTACGAGTTTGAAGAAAATTCTAAAAAATATGCTCAATATATGATAATGGCTTTAGGTAGTCAGGCAATGATCGTGCATGTACCTTATGAATATGGTAATCCCCGTGATTGTGGTATGGGGGCTGCCCCAGAGCATATACAGTTAATTGTGAAACGAAGTGACTTTATGATCAAAGCACCTTCAGAGATTAAACACATTGAAATAGAAACTACTATCGCCCCATAGTGTAGGAATACCAAGAAACGCGTTTTTATAGAACATAAACAATAGCCCTAAATAGATTTTTAGGGCTTTTTTATTATGTCTGGGTCAAGAATTACAAAACTAATCACATTTGACTTAAAAGATCGTGGACGAAAATTCACAGGTCAAGACCGTTCTAATGTGGATTTAAAAACATGGGTGGATCTAATTAATTCACCACAAACACAAGAAACGATCAGCACGGGCGGCATGTTTGGCTATTACGGTCATCAAATCCGTCAGTTATTCGGCATGTATCCACCAGAAACGGCGGTATTAGAAAACGGTAAAACCGTAAAGATCAGTCCCGCACTTCGTACAGTTGAATTGAGTGCAACGGATGACGGTATTGTAAGTCATCGTGTTGAGTTCTTAGAAACGCCAGAAGGTGAACACGCATATCGTCAATACAAAGCCAAAGTGGGCGGTTTTTCCATTGCATGTGACTTTAAAAACATGTTGGGGCGTATTTTTCCGACCATCATGGGCGGTTTTGACTATGTTTTGCAGCAAAACTATGTCTACAACACAAGCAACGGACTATTTGATAACGCCGTGCCAATGCCAGACATTGTAAAAACCACGTTAGAGATCAGCTTAGGTGAAATGTATGACTGCATTCACCAATCCAACTATGCAGAGCATTTAACAGAAACCGCAGCAGAACAGATGCTACAAGCGGCAGAACTCGAAAATCGTTTTATTGCAGAAATGGCAAAAGAAGCGAAGAAAAAAGAGCTACAAAAGAAGCAGCAACAGTCATTTTATGACAGTGCCTTGTGTCCTACTCAATCATTTGAAAATTTCTTAGAGCAAAGTAATCAATTTTTAAACGCGCAATCGAGTTCTGAAGATAGCTCTAAGCCGAAAAAAACGGCAACAAAAGTTATCGGCGGCATGTTTAATTGGTTTTAAGGGTGGTTGCTATGCAAAAGAGAACTAGCCGTGAATCGGTCATGAATGCCCTATGTTTGATGGTCCTAGACTTTCAAAAATGGATGGTTGCAGAAACCAAAGCTATGCATCATTGGAAAAATCAAAGCACACCAACGGCGATTGTTGAAGGTCGGATGATTGATGACGTACAAGCACAATTAGACAGCTACCGTAAATTGGGGGAGAAATCCGCTACTTTACCCCGTTTATTGCTATCTGTGCAGCGCATTAAAGAAGCCCCAGACGTTAGCCAAATCATCGGTGTGCCATTTGAAATAAATGCAGTAATACCAACCGACCCGCAAAGACGAAAAGTTGCTATACGTGCCATTCCACGCTCATATCGCGTTCAATATGCTTTTGTCGTGAATGATCCAGATTCAGCACAGAGTTTTACAGATCAATTCACATCTTATATTCAATTGCTTGAAAAACGCCGTATCGAAATTGAATACGATTTAGCCTTTGATACACGGGATAAATGGCATTTAACGATTTTTGATAACTCAATTTTCCCAGATTCAGCAAGTGTTGAGGAAAGCAATATCACCATTGGATTGCTTGATTTTACTATGTCTGGACTATTGCCGTTAGTTGTAGAGGGTATGCCAACATACGGACAGCCAGATGATAAAGAAGTGCCACCCGCATTCCATGTAGTTGTTGAAGCCGACATGTATCCAGATACGGATGATCCTCATTTACGCCAAAAAGCAGACATAAAAACAGGGGAGCGTTCACAAGAATGGATCAGTAAAGGGGGGCAACCATGAACGATATTATTTTGGATGTACGGATCTCTAAATATGAAGAACCAGTACGCATGATTGCTATTTTTGATCGTCAAAACGGACGTTTAACGATTGAGCGCGCATTACCTTATGCATTACCAAAAGATCCATATAAAAATAAAACAGCAGAGCAAGTAAAGCAGCTTAAAGCCAATGAACGCTATACATTGCGCGTTGTTGATGATCCAAATATCTATAAGTGGGATTTACGCTTTCAAGAACAAGAAAATTTAACACAGGCAATCGCTTCATATTACGAGTTGCAGCGTTCAGGATGCTTGATTCTGGGTTCTGAAATTGCTAGTCGTTATTTAGTTGATAGCGTATTACAGACTACTAAGGTAGATGCAAATCGCGGGAATGCATACGAAATAGATCATGAACAAACATCATGCGGGCATATCGCTGTTTTAGCGGCATGTTGGGCTGCTTTACGTTCAGGTCGTACCGCCGCTTTAGTTGATGATCAAGATGAAGCAACGCCAGAGCAAGAGGATGATTTCCTAGTACCGTTCACGATCTAGGGTGGCGGTATGCTGAAAAGTCTGAATGATTTACCTGAATGGCACGCCGCCTGTAAGCGTTATCGCTACAATTTATCACGCTTTGCTATCGAAGCATTGGGCATGGATATTACTTGGCAACAAGATGAACTCTATAACTCAATTGCTGTACCTGGTAGCCGTACATCCGTGTCATCGGGACATGGTTGTTTTGGATATGGCACACTGATAAAAATGCATGACGGCAGCTTTAAAGCCGTTCAGGACATAGATACAGACGATATTTTAATGGGAGAGGACAACTTTAGCCCTAGAGTTGTCTTATACCCATTAAAAGGCATAGAACGCCTATATAAATTCACTTATACAAACGGCAAACATCACATTTTTAATGCATCACACATTCTTTGTCTGATGGATGAAATTGGTTGCACATTGACTGCGACAGTCAGTGAATATTTGAAATGGAAAAGAAAAAAACAACGCCGTTATACGCTTTATAAATGGTCAAAATATGGCTATGAGCGCGTTTATTTAAAGTCAGTTAAATCAATCGGTAAAGGTGACTATTACGGCTTTGAACTCGAAAATAGTCATAAATTTTTAGGTGAGGATGACATTGTTTTACACAACACGGGTAAAACTCGTTCAGCGGGTGTTACGGCGTTGTGGCATTTACTATTTTTCCCGCATTCAATCATGCTTTTTACTGCGCCACAGATTGATCAGCTTAGAAAATTAGTCTGGAAAGAAATTGAAATCTGTAAAGACTTGCTGAAAAAAGGGCGTTTGGCATGGATTGCTGACTATGTGGAAGTTTTAGCAGAAACGGTTTACATCAAAGGCTGTAAAAAGACTTGGCATGTATTCGCTAAAACCGCACCCGCAAATAAGCCGACCAACTTGGCGGGTTTGCACGGCGATAATTACATGGTGTGGTGTGATGAAGCCGCAGGGATTGCCAATGAAGTCTTTGACGTACTGATCGGGGCATTAACACATAAAGATAACCGTATGTGTATGACTTCACAGCCCGCTAGACCGTCTGGCTTTTTCTTTGATTCACATCATAAATTATCTAAAGCGGCAGGCGGTGTCTGGAATGCGCTTGTATTTAACAGTGAATTATCACCAATCGTCAGTATTGAAAAATTAAAAGAAGCGATTTTACAGTACGGTAGCCGTGATGATCCACAATACATGATTCGTATTCGCGGTCTATTCCCAGATCTTGCGGGCGAGTTCTTAATCACGCACAAATACGCTCGACAAGCATGGTTAGGCAAGTCTTTAGATGAAAAAGATAAACATAAGGACTATGGCTACTTTATGTCGGTGGACGTAGGTGGCGGCGTAGGGCGGGATGATTCAAGTATTGTTATTGCTAAAGTATGGGGTAATCAGCACTATGGTCCAAGAGCAAGGCGGGTAGAGATTACCCGCATACCGTTATGTAAAAACAATGACAATATTCATGAATTAACGGCAATTATTAATGAATGCATGATTCAGTATCCAAATATTACATTATTGTTGGATGCAAACGGTGCAGGGGCAGGGCTTGCACAGCACTTAAAATCAATTGGGATCTATTACAAGCCAATATTTTGGGGTGGGCAGTGCTTCTCTACCAAAGCACGTAAAGAGTATGTTAATAAACGCGCACAGGCTTATGTGTGCTTGAGTCGTGCGGTAGCGTCAAACCGATTTAAGATCAGGACCATGTACTTAAAAGCCAAAGCTGAAGAACAATTGACACGTATTCCATATACTTTTGATGACCAGGCGCGTTTTAAAATCTTGTCTAAGGAAGATATGCGCCGTAAAGGGATTAAATCGCCCGATTTGGTCGATACATTCGCGTTCATGTTTATGGATGGTACAGTGTATTCACCCGCAAATGATTGTTTTAGTAGTGATGAAGATATGCAGGGCTTTGGTGAGTCATCGCCAGATATGGATAAAAAAGCTGATTTAGAACGCGCTAAAAAGCTTGCGGATCTTTATGCTTAGGAATATGAAGCTATTCATTTTTGTGAAATCTCTATAACTATAGTTTTTATGAATAGAGATTCACAATGAAAAAATTGTTTATAGCTGCGGTACTGGGATTGGATGCAATGTATCGTTTTTGGGAAAAATTAAAAGATGTACGTGAGTCGGTTTTAGAATCAAAAAATGCTAAGAAAAGTGATGCATATTTAGCATTGATTGATGAAGTTCCGTTTATTAAAGATGAGCAAACTACTCTTGAAATTAACGATTTTCAAAAAAAATTATTAAGCAATACAGCTTATCTATATGACAAAAACATAGACCCAACTGTAACTGGTGTCTTTGGTCAGATTTTAATTTACCCTCAAACAGTCGAAAAAGTCTGGGAAGGTACGGCGATAGATCATACCAAACATGATTTTGGTTTTTTAATGTCAATTAAAGCTGATGATTTTAATAATTCAGTCAAAATACTGATTGCTAAAGCTTGGAAAAGTGACACACCAGAGCATTACAAGCATATTGATGTACTAAGTATTAATTACTATAAAGATTTTCAACATGCATTGGATGAAATTAAATATACGATAGGTTGTTACTCTAATATCACCTTACTTTTAATGCCAAATGGTGCAGGGATGGGGTTTACTCAAGCTTTAAAAAACAAAGGTATTGGTTTTGAATCTATTCATTGGGGTGGCAATTGTTTTAGCGGAAATGATAACGAAAATTATGTGAATAAACGATCACAAGCTTTTATTGATCTTAGTCGTGCAGTACATAGCAACCGATTAAAGATTAAAACACAGCATTTTATGGATGAAATTAAAGAGCAACTTGTGTCTTTACACTATAACTTTGATGAAAATGCACGTTTTAAAGTTTTGACCAATAAAGAAATGATGAAATCACCTAATTCATTAGAAATGGCGGAATTATTGGCTTATATGTTTTTGAATGGCGTTAATTATAAGCCAGTTGGTGAGGTTGAAGAACAGCAAGAAAAAATAGATCCCAAAAACATGAGTTTTATTGATTTTTGCAAAGCGATTCAAGAAAATAAAATTTCTTATGAAACAGAAATAGTCTGTCGTGAATTATCACAAAAAGGCTCTAATTTAAGTCTTACATTTGCAGGCTTATATTATAGCCAAAAGACACATGTGGCTAAAGATAACTTTACTTATCAGGATAGTGGCTTTACGTCAAAAGGGATCAGTATATTGGCATTATTCGCCGTGTGGAGTTTGCTGTGCGAAGATGCTTCAAAAATTTATTTATTCACTGAAAAATGTGCTGAAAGTAGTAAACTTTTGAAAAGATTTATTGAAAACCATAAATGTAAATTAAAGAAAAATGGCTACCAATACCTAGCAGATCAAATCATTATTGATGAAGATCGTATTTACATAGATGGTTATAAAGATACCCGTTTTATATGTGTTAAAAAATATGGAAGCCGACTAGGTTTGCTAGGTTTAGAATTGGAAAATGTGACTGTTTGGTGTGATATTCCTGAAAGATATATAATTGGTAGTAACGAAATACATTTGCGCTGTTACGCAGAATTAAAAAATGCCCGCTTAGTTATTTCAAGTAAACCTTGCCCAAAAAGATTTAAATTATTAGATTATAAATGGTTTGAATATACATTTAATGCTGAAAAATCACCTTATTTTAGTAACGATTTCTTAAAATCAGCTATTAAAAAATACGGCAGCCGCAATCATCCAGATTATCTATATTTTGTGCGTGGTATCTTTCCCAATGCCGAAACACAGGAATAATGAAAAACTGAACACGCTGTAAATTTATATAAAGATCCTCATTATGTGAGGATTTTTATTATGGCTACAGAAGCTAATGAGATTGTATTTACTGTTACACATGTGGGTAGAAATGCCGCGTTGAATGCTGAATTAGTCGGGTTAGTTTTAAAACTCGATAAAATGGGCTTTGGCGATGGTCACGGGGTTAGTAATGACACAGTAGCGAGTTTGGCTAGTAAAAAACAAGAAACAGAAATGTCAGCGGGTGGGGTACAGCCAGCCACAAATACATTAATGCTAGGTATTAATTACACCCCAACACAAGATTTAAATGCTTCTGAAATAGGGATATATACCGAAGATGGTGTTTTATTTGCTATAGCACGTAAAGAAGTTGGGCATTTTTTTATTTTAAGTAAAGGTATTCCATTTATTGCATCTTTTGGTTTAAGACTTGGGGGTATTGATGCAGAACGCGTTCAACTTAGTGTCATGCAAGATGCGCCTATAGCTCAACAGATGATTTTTGACCATGAATCACACCCAGATCCACATCCTCAATACACCAAAGCTGTTTCTGATTTAAAAAAGTATGTAGATGATTTTTTTAATCAATTTTCAGGTGATATTGACGGTCAATACAATAAATTAAAAGATGATATTGATAAAATTATTAAGGATTTAAGTGACTCCGTAAACACGGATCTTGAATTATTAAAAAAAGCTATTGAGGATATTATTAAGCGGTTAAATGCTATTACTTATCCACGTACTATCGCGTGTGGAGTTGTAAATGGAATAGCATCTGAAGGTACATTTTTTGAAATTGACTTAAACGATAAAGTAGATGATTTGCGTGATAATAAATACATTATTCACATTACACCAGAAAGCAGTCATGAAGCTTGGCGCATTGTTAGAGAATCACAAAAATTTAAGTTACATGTATGGAATAGGTCGGGTACAAATCGAATTGGTTATTCAGGTAGTGTTGGTTGGTCTGTCATTCAGAGTAGTGGTGAATCGGTAGGATTAGATGGTGATTTCTTAGAGGGTGCATACTCAATTACTATTCCAAAATGGGCTACAGCTAGAATTATATTGGTCGGCGGCGGCGGTGGCGGCGGTATGGCTGTTCATCAAGGTGATGATTCTACTGCTATTATTCACGGTAAAAGCGGTGGGGATAGCTATATAGAGTTTGCTAACCAAGTCGTTGCGTCAGCGGGTGGTGGTAAAGGTGGAACTGGTGGATGGTGGGATAATGGTAGTGCTTGGGGGCATGGCGAAGGTGGTGCGGGTGGTATCTTTACTAATACAAATAGTGTAAGCATGAAGTCATCTAAAAACGGAAATAAGGGCTTGCAAGAACAATATGATCATGTTGGTGGCGCAAGTGTTAGCCCTGTTTTGTCTTACGGTGCGGGTGGTAAGGGTGGCGATGGCGTTGGTAATAATAATGAGGGTTGGGCAGCGGGTGGTGGTTCAGGTGCATATATCGAGTTCACTGTAACAACAAGCCTAGATCCAATCTATTTAAAATTAGTTGTAGGAGGTGGTGGTAAAGCAGGGACGTATGAGGGTAGTAATCAATATGGATCAGAAAACCGTGGAGTAGCGGGTACGACAGGTTTTGCACGTATTGCTATTCAAAAAAATCTAAATCCTGGCTACACTCCCCCTATCTAGGAATAACAAGAAAATTCAATTCAAAGGCTAATCCAAAATGGGTTAGCCTTTTTTTTGTGTTGAATGTTATGTCACTGAATGAATATCACAATGATATACGCCGTCTGATTAATAAAAATAAGAAACGTCATGGTTATGGCGGTTTTTTGTTTGCTTATCAAATCGGGCGCGATGAGATTTATGATGCATCACTGATCAGTCAGCGAGTTTATAAGACACGTAATCATGGCGATATTGTGCGTATTGCCAGTGGCGTTTCATTTGCACATGAACCACTGCCACAAAACATCATTATTTTACCTAAATTGGCTCAAATTATTGCACTTCAAAAAAAGCATGGGGTGACTCATGCCTTCTAACTTTGATCCAGATAAATTTCGGCAAGAAGTTTTAAAAGGTGGTTTTGGTAAAGATCTAAATCAGCGCACGGCTGAAGATCGAAAACAGAGAAAGCTTGCTGAAGAAGAACGCGAAAGCAAGGCAGATAAAAAAGGCTCAAAACCCACGTTTTTACGTCCTCAAGATATTTCAGGGGACTATGACTTTAAGCGTGCATTGCAGACCACGCTAGGTATGCCAGAGGGGATGACACGCACATTAACCCGTGCTGATTTGGAAGCGTTTAAACATAACATTGATACAATTGCCAAGCAGTACAAAGGCGGTATTACCGTTGAACAAGTCATTGCTTTTAGTCGTCAAGATGATATTGATCGGGCAAATCAACAAATCCTTGCGGCACAACCTGTACGGCGCAAAGCGGGCTTGGTGCATTTTATTACTAATGCTAGTGCAGGGAGTAAGTCACGCTATCACCATGTCAATGTAGAATTTCAGTCTTTTAACGAGTTGTCATTGCAGCCCAAAAACGTATCACAATATGCAATAAAAAATAAGTTGTCATTGGGAAACGTTAAATTTGAATGCGATTGCGGCAAGTTTAAATATTGGTATCGTTATATCAATACAGTAGGAAATACGGTACTAGGGCGTAAAGAAGGTGGATTCCCTAAATACCGAAATCCCAATTTAACAGGAATTGCATGTAAGCATATTTTACGCGTTATGCATTGGATTAAATCAGCGCATGGACAGCGATATTTAACCCAAGCCATACAGAATGAGCGCACCCGTCAAGTCGGCGCACGCTACAAACAAGAAAAGCAAAATATAGTTGAAAATATAGCTCAACAAATTGCGAAAGCAGGCAGCAAACGTAGTGAAATTAAGCCACGCTTACAACACGAATTAAATAAACTTGAGCAAAAACGCAAACAGCGTGAACAGCTACAAAAAAGAACATTGCAACGTCAAAAGGACCTATTGGAACGTAGCAAAAATAAACAGACCAAACAGCAATCTTTAACACGCTATAAGACCTTACTCAATCAAGGTGTGATTACTGATGCTGAATACCAAGTTTTAGTACAGAATTTAGGAAAATAAGCCATGTTGAAGCCAGTTAGAAAAGAAGCAACACGGGTTGCTGATGGTCGTAGATTTGCAGCGCGTTCTATAGTGATTACTAATTTGTCATCTATTGAGTGCTATGTGTATCGCCGTAATATTGTGCCTATCAACGCCAATGAAGCACGCCAAGAAACGATTTACGCAGGGGCGGTGGTACTAAATAGCCAAGAGGAACACGCTACTGAATATGAAGATCTAGGCTATGCCAAATTGCTATTTGATCATTTTAGTGGCGGCAGTTTACACAATGATATGGACGATATTAATAGCGGAGATCCAATATTTTACGCACAGATTGAACCTTTTGATTTGGCATATATTGAAAGTCAGCGGGACATGATTCGCAATGTACCAGATTGGCAGCCAAAAAAAGGCGATATTTTCGCATTATTAATATCTGAAGATACGATCAAATGGCTTGAATGTGTTGGCTCACAAGGTCAAAGCATACATTCAGATTATGGCAATAAATACGTGTTGAATTTACGTGATCCATTGGACCACTTAGAGCCGTTTATTTCTCAAGAAGATTTATTAACGCCAGAGTCAAAACTCTATCCGTTACTTATGTCAGATCTCATTTATAACGATGCGCCAATTTTTGATATTTACGACAATGATCCAGGTACTAAAGACGATGATCAAATCACCATGCGTAAATTCAAATTTGGCAATATGAATGATCCGACTTTTGAGCGAGAAATGGCAGTATTGGCTATTAAGAACATTCAGCACCGCACGAAAAGCGCATATTTTTTTGATGAAAATGACACAAAAAGCATCACTGTTAGCTTAAAAGAGCCTGAAACCTTTGTTTTGACCGCAGATAAAGCCGTTAAGTCCATTTGGGTGAATGGTGCATACATGACGTATGGATTGATAGTGATTGATCATGTTGGATTGGTTAAAGCCATTGATGCGGATTTGGCAGCGAATAAGCCTGTATTAATCACGCATGACAATGTTAAATCATTTGAAATTTTACCTTCTAATTTTAATGCTGTTCATAAATTTTATACGGTGGTCATCATGATGAATCTTAATACTGTGAATCATTATGAATTGCAGTTGTCATCGGGTGAAAAACACGCATTTTCTATTGATTTAACGCAGATTCAAGGGGTTTAAATAAAATGTCGGATAGCTTAATCGAAAAAATGATTGCAAAAGGCGTGAATATTAATAACTTTCAGGAAGTTTTTAATTTTTTCCACTCTATTGATGCAATTGAAGTTGATTTGGTTAATTTGCTTAAACCTTATTTGCTTGAAGTATCTCAAGAAATTGTTAATCAATCTATGATAAACAAAGCGGATAGGCTAGAAACAGAATTAGCACTGTCTTTAAAGTTAAATAAAAATGAATATAACGATCATTTTAAAGGGCTTTTTAAAAGTTATGCCGCTTTAGTAGATGCAAATATACAAGGTAAAGATGGGGATTATGCACATATTGATGTTGGATCTGGATTTGGGCGAGTTGCTGCAATTTATGATACTGATGATCAAAAATGGGTAGTTATCGAAGTGAATGTGGCAATTAATACAGATGAAATGCCAGAAGGTGCAGTAAATCTGTATTTTAATCAAGATCGGGTAAAAAACACGCTTTTATCTGGGCTTGTGCCACAAAATCCTACAGATATTACCCAAAATGATTCAATAATCGTGGCTTTAGCAAAACTTCAAGCGCAGTTAAAGAGTAAGCCTACAGAACCAGTTTGGGTAGATGCAGCACAAGTTCTTGATAGTCTAAATCCAAATATTACTTATTCAACTATTGTTCATGGAAAACCATCAAAATTAGAGTTTTTAAAAGCAAATGGCATGTTGTATATAAGAGGTGGCTTTACTGTAAAACAAGAAATGAGCCAAGTTATTTTTGGCGTTCTAAAGAATGAGTACAAAATTAAATATGCAATAGATCCAACCGTTCTTGAACAGTATGTAACTTGGCAAATGTCAGGATCTACAGCAACAGGTAAAATGTTTGTCTATACATTCAATCCAATTGATAAGCTCGTTGATGCTCAAAATGTACGTCAAGAATTGAAATCAGCAGTAGGATTAATCGCAAGAAATTATCACGTTTTTGGTTGCTTAGGTGCTGTAGTGGATTAAAGGTTAGGAATACTCAAAAACGCGTTTTTATAGAATCTACAAAATGAGTTCATACAAGCCAATAACGGCGCGGAGAACTCAAGATGACTCGTTTTTCAGAGAGCGAAATTAAAGAAGCTTCAGCAGCTTTCACACGTATTGCGGTAGTAGGTAAAAACTTCCTTGAAGCAATGAAATATAAAGATGGCACACCGTCTGATGCAGTACAGTTGTTTGACAGTGTTGTAGCACAAGCGGAAAAAAATGGGATTGATCCCGCGTTTTATGTGCCTAGTGCTTTATCAAGCCTAATGGAAAAATTTAGCGATAGCCCATTGGCAAAAAAACAACTTTTAGACAGTATTTCTACTGGTATTCAAGAATACCGTTCCCGTCATGGTGCAATGCCAAGCACGGGTATTGTTGGTGCTGCCCTTGAAGCTGCAAAATCAATTTACTGTGATTTAACGCCAGATAAAACAATGGGATTGTTTGATAGCGCATTGGCACGTAATCCAAATTCTGAAACACAATCTTTCTATGACAGCGTAACTTCGCAATCGTCTACCCATGTTGCAGATGTACCCGCTTTAGCAATGGTCACAATCACAATGTTGATTGCCAATGCATCACCATTGACAGCTTATTTACCAAACCCGAAAGGTACAGCATCGCTACCACTATTGTATGTTCGTCATACTGCGGGTCGTGACTATGGTTCAACGAAAAAAGGTGATTTTTTAGATGGTGTTAAAGCTGCTAGTCAGTATTTTGACTCCATTCATAAATTCGCTTTAACGTCTGCTGACAATATTACTTATACAGTGACTACAAAGCGTCAGCGTGATGAAGATAACAAACCTATCGGAAATGAACGTTTACCAATCGTTGTTGGTGCAAACCGTGCATATTTAAACGGTATTTTGGTGGGTACTGACGCGTTCCATACGGGTAAAAAGAACGGGGCAGGCTCTAAATTTGAGCCAGTTGAAGGCGTTGAAGTCGTAGTCGGTGCGGATAAGTTTAAGCTCGTTTCTGGTGTGCATGATGCAAATACAGATACGATCACTTTAGTATTTGATAAAGCATTACCGCCAGAAGCGAAAGTCCATGTATCTACAGCAGCAGATTATGAACGCGTAGACAATGCGGGTAAAACCATTCTGATTGCGCCAAATACTGATGTTGATTTGGATTATGCAACCGTACATGCCTATGGTATTCGTGCAATTTACACGGCAACCATTGATGCATTAATGCAGATGCAAAACGAACTCGGTGTAGACATGCGTTCTGCATTTGTAGCTATCGTAATTGCAAAATTAATGCTTGAACAAAACACGCGTTTATTGATTGAAGCGGCAGAGCGTGCAGATGGCTTAGGCTTGAGTCGTGAAGTTGATTTGACGCGTGGCAGCGACATGACAGCCGCATTCAATAAAACATCGGACATTGGTGCGGAAATTTTCCCTGCGATTGAAGATGGTAAACGCCGTATGGTTGAGCGCACAGGTCATCGTCCAAATGGACATGATATTTATATGACTGGTGCGTTAGGTACTTTAATGACTGTATTGGCAGATGATACGCATTTCATCCCGTCAGCACTGTCTTTCGGTATGCCAAATGAAATCGTGCGTATCGGTTCAAAAGGTGCAGATAACTATTATTACGTGCCAACAACGACAGGCATCGTCAAAGAAGGCGAAGTCGATATTGCGGGTAAAAAGAGCGTATTTTCTGAAATGCTGATCATTGGTCGCAATAATGAAGCTGCAAAATCTGTGTTTGTTGGTCATGTGTGTGTGCCAGTTATCACGGGTGATGTTCGTTCTGAAGAATTTAAACAGGGCGTAACGTATTTCTCGAAAGTAGCGGCACAGATGAATGACATTGGTCGTTATGCAGACCAGGTATTCAAGCTCAAAGTGTTAAACCTTCCTAAATCCCTAACTGTTTCACCTAGCCCTTAATGGGTTTGTGTGGGGCGTTTTAATAACGCCCTACATGCTGATTTTTATTAAAAAATAGGAAAATATCATGAGTACAGTAGGTAAAGAAGATGAAACGATTATTGATGCGGGCGGTGATGATCAGCAGCAGCTTGGCGGTAGTGGCAATGGAGGTGATGCAAGCGGGTCACAAGATCTTTCCACTTCCACGAAAAACAATGAAGATCACTTATCCCAAGTGGATGAAAAACCTGTATCACCAAAGTTGGATCAGTCCACCAAATCTGATGGTGTGGCAGCAGCAGATCCAGAACCACAGCAAAAGTCAAAACGGACAACTAAAAGTACAACAAAGCAAGTTCCAAAGCCTGAAACGGTTCAACCTTTGGCGACAACGCAAGCAACTAACACAGTTGACAGCGTAACAGCGGGTGATTCAGGTTCTAAGCAAGAAGAACCAGAGCAAGCGGCTTTAGATCCTTTGGATCTTGAAATCACTAATCATGGTTCAGAAACATCATGCATGGTAACTCGAAAAATCATCCCGCACGGTGAAACTATTGTTTTGCGCTATGGGTCAATGCGTGACAAACATTTAGCAATGGGTAATTTCGCTCAAATCAATGCCTTGTCAGGTTTTAAGCGTTTCACATTTGAGGGCTAAAATATGTTTTTGATTATGGATATAGACGGCTCTTTAAGCTTAAAAGCCGATTTGGTGGGTACACCGCCGTTATGGGTAAACCTAGATCCGTATAGCTATCTAGGTGATGGGGTCGAGTTGCATGTTAATTTTAAGCAAACAGATCAAGTTGTTAATGCGGATACTGTAAAGCTAGATATTAGCTTTATTGATCAAGCGACAAATGATGTGATTTATAAGTTTGTTGGTTCATTATCTGATGATATTAATCAAACTAATAGCTTAATGAGCATTGTTGATGCTACTGAAGAATTTAAAGATTTTGAAGTAAAAGTCGGTGCGGGTTTTTCTCAAGCTATTGTTTTATCCAGTGCATACAATAATTTGGATTCATTGGGGCGTAGCAAAAAAGTTTTAACTTGGCAGTCTAATACGCCACCTTCAAACATTGATAGCTTGGCAAAAACATTAACGCGTGGGAAAAATAAACCAACACGTTTATATATGTTTTTTGACAATAACGTTACTGTTTTTACGCAACTTATGCGTGTAATGGACAAGCTTAATATCCGTTTGTTTGTCGAATTAGATCCAATGCTCACAGTTGATCAAGCTATTCAAACTGCTAACGATTTAGCGGCAGATGATGATCGTGTAAGTTTTATTTGGTCGCCAAACGTAGCTAGACCAATCAATGCACAGTCTTTAAAAGGGCGTAAAGTGGCGCGTTTGATTGGTGGGACACTAATGGCTTGGCATACTTTGCGTGATGCAAATATGGATGCACAAGGCATTCCCGCTTATCACAATCCTGTTGCGGGTTATGACTACCCATTTTCATATCGCGGACTAGATCAACGTCCAGATATTGATTTAGATGATACAACGCGCAAACGCTTAGCAAATGCACGTATTAACGTTATGCAAGTAATTGATTTTCGTGCGGGTTCTCGGTTCATTTTAGGTGATGTATTGACTGCTAATAACAACAATACCTCTTTGCTTAAATTGATTAATGCCAGTGATATTTCAATGTTCATTGCTAATACTATTAACGCAATTACGATGCGTCATTTATTAAAAGGCATGACCACATATATCGAAGATGCAACCAAAGAATGCGTTAAGTTTTTAGACAGTTGTTGCACTAAAAATCGTCCTTTATTAGTGCATTCAGAAACCTTAAACGGGTTTTATAAGTTCACAATCACACCACGACAAGACCGCCCATTTGATGCGGTTGACGTTAAATTAGGTTGCCGTCCTCAAGGGGCTACCCGTGCGGCTTACAATGACTTTGCAGTTGAGAAATAATTATGATTTTTAATTCTTTAGCACCGCAGTTGCTTGATAGTGCAGCGGGTGATGCGGCTAATAAAATCGCTGATGGTGACGGCTTGGATTTAGCCCAATTAAATCACCATGTTAATGCCTTGCGATTAGGCGCGTTGATTGTGGTTTTATCTTTGTCTGATGCAATTACAAGCAATGATTTAGATGAAAACGAACTGCCATCATCACGTTTTGATGCATTAATGGCGGGATTTAGTGGCGAAGAAGATGGCGAAGATGAATTGGTCATTGATGAACCAACATATAGCATTATTGCTGCTAACGTTGAAGATGCTTTCGCATCATTCGGTGTAAGTGTTGATTTAATCAAAGCCGCATTTGGTGATGATGCCGCTGAAGCAGATCAAGCAATTGAAACCATCGCTGAAATTGTTGAATCTTCTGTCCCGACTGATGAAGATGAATTGAACGAATTTGTTCAAGAATTTGTATTCGGTGCAAACAATACTGATATTGATGACGATGGTTCACTTTATGATGCTGCAACACTGGGTAAAACTACTGTAAAAAGTGGCAAATTCGGCAAAGTTATTTATAAAGCTGTGAAGGCTGTACGCAACGGTAAAATCGTGATTAAAAATACGCGTGTTGGTGGTAAGGTGCGTTTGTCACCAAAGCAAAAACAAGCGTTAATTAAGGCACGTACTAAAGCGCATAACTCAAGCGCAATGAAAAAACGCTTACGTTCTGTGACTAAAGGTAAACGCGCAGGGCTTTATTAATCCTGGTGTATATAAAATTTAAAAAAAGCCCTTAATTGGGCTTTTTTTTATTCATAAATATGATTAATCATAAAAACATAAATATGATTTAATTGACTTTCGACCTGATTGTTAATTTCTATTCTAGGAATACTTAAAAACACGTTACAACCTACCAAAGCACAATAAATCATAAAATTTATGGATGTGCGGCAATGGCTAAGAAGTTTTTATTATCTGATTTATCAGATAAGCATGAATTGATTACAGAAATTAAAGATATTTTAGAGAAAGCAACTTTACAGCGCGTTGCCTTCATGATGGTTGAAAAGATGAAAAAGACGGCGGGTGTAGCTGTCAAAGATGTTATTTTTAATATGGAAAATGGGCAATCGCTCACGCTTACTTTCCGTACTGATGGTGATGTAATTAAAACATTGCTAAATAAAAAGAATATTCCGATCTCTAAGGTTATGGACTATGACGATATGCCGTCATTTAAGTCTGGTGTAGAGGAATTGGCGTTAAAACTAAAAGGCAATCAATCTAAATTTGATATTCAGCGCACTAAACAGCGTGTTGTTATTCCGTATGATCCAAGCAAACGCGCACCAAGCAAAGCAAAGCAAATGGAACTACTGAGTGCAGAATCCGCAGAATTGGACACTTTAATCGCGGAAAAACAAGCTCAACTTGCTTTAAAACAGAAAGAGTATGCCGACTTAACAGGGACTAGCAATGGATAAGACGTTTATTCTCTACTGTATCGTTACTATGGTGGGTGTTTTTATATTTTGCTATCAACAGTACCTCTTACACCAAAGAGGGCTGTTAGACAAATTTACAGCCATTTGCAACGACAAGGCTTTAATTGAAAGTTTGCTTTATCAAAAGATCGGGCAATTTATCACTAAAGTTATAAAGAATTTAGTATTAATTGCCTATTTGCTTCATTGCATAAGCAAGGTTTTGGATTCATTCAATATTATGTCATTGGATATTTGGATTGGATTTTCCTTGTTATCTGCTTACATGTTGTGGCAGCAGTTTATTTATGTTGCCGCACATTTTTTAGTGAGAAGATATAGTGAACTTCAATCTTGAACCGTTACACGTAAAGGCAATTATTGAACACTGGCTAAATACACCGCCCAACGGTTATATCGGTGTCAATTATGGGCGAAATTTGGCTGAAATCTTACTAAAACCTATGAGCGTAGATAGTGCGGATCTGATTTTGCAATGGATAAAAGAAGATATACCGCTGTTACGTGGTTTAAGTAGTGAAGAATTGATGATCATGAGTGAAGATGTGGGCTTTGATAAAAAGCTTTTTTACATACAAATTGGTCAGGTATTAATTCCACTACAAAACAAAAATGTAGATGAGCAAATGGGAGATAATTACTATGCCAACGCTCAATAAAATTAAAGAAATTTCATTGCGGATATTGCAAGATTATCCAGTAGTTGCTGCGCGTTATCAGGCGGGTGATCCAACGATTGTTGCACCAATGGCAAGTATGCAACATGCTATTGCTGAATTAAGTCGTGATGTATCAATTTCTGAATTAGAGCCGTTTACCAAATCCCGCGAAGCCACGATTTTGGCAGATGCAGCAAATAAAGGGATTTTACCAATTGCCACCGCATGTCAGCACATGATTGAATTTATTAATAATGGTAATCACACTGTTAGCCTACTAGCAGGGCGAATAATAGAAGATGGTTACGGTAGAGCTTGGCGTTTATTGGAAACAGCTAACATTGCAGCAGGGAAAACGGTTGAGGTTCTGGCTGAACAATCAGAAGTTCGAGAAATTACTTATCAACCTGTTTTAACAGAGCCTTTTCATAATTATATTTTATCTCTATCTGAAGATTTAGCCCTTGTTGCTTTATCTGTGAAAGACCAAGACGACAATAGCTATAGATTTGTTACGCGTTGGATGAATACTTTAGCCGATGAGCGTGCTATTACAATTAATACAAATTCATTGCGTGAGTTGATTTTAGGCTTTGGTGATAGTTCGCGTTTTGGTCAAACTTTACAAAACAATACTGTTTTAACGATTCAAGTTTTAGAAAGTTATGGGTACTTTGATCCATCTATGTTGCGTGAAGCATCATTGCAAGATGTACGCAATGGATTCGAGCAAAAACTTGTTGTTCGATTTAAAGAAGGGGCATTGGTAAAGCTAGGTGCAGATCCTTTGTCTATTGATGAGTTACGTCTTTTATCATCGTACCCTACTTATGATGAAAATGCCGTATTTCTAGGCAATCATGATTTCTTAGTGCGTAAAACATTTATGGCGCGCACTTACTTTGTTTCAGTCTGGAATGAAGCAGTGAACGAAATTTATTACGGTGGAAATTATCGTAGTATTAATAAAATTTTTGTGTCATTGGTCGCAAAGAATACTGCTGAAAAAGTACCGTTAGGATTGGAAATATCGCGTTATATTGAAATGGTCGATAATTATTATCTAAACAATGTTGTAATTGTAGAGCCAGAAGAACGCGCATTTTCTATTAAAATTGATGCAACAATCGCAGCCGTGCATGATGCTGAAACTGTTAAGCAGCAGATTAAAACATTGTTATTAGGTTATTACGGTAAAGGTAAAATTGCATCAAGTTATTTTTTAAGTAATGGCTTTAACTCAAAAGAAATTACCAGATTGCTTGAAAAAAATATTGCGGCTTTCCAGGATAGAACCAGTGATTTTAAATTGTTTGTTGAGGATACTGAAAAAAATCCAATTAAACCGAACCACTGGCTTTTTATGACCGACACAAGCATCTCAGTTGATATTAAAGTGATCAAAACAAGCATAGGTGAAAGTAAATGGTCGGTGATTTAGATGTTTTAGAAAATTACAAGCATACTTTCGCCTTTGATGGTGATGAGGATGCGTTAAAAGCGGTTTTTATACGCACGATTCATGAGTTATTTAATAACACATTGCATGACATACACTATTACGGAATGCCCCATCTAGGCAGTCCAATGGTAGTTGAGCGTTTTACTAAGCAAGATGGTTTGGCGGTAATTCGTAGACCCCAAGACAGCGATTTAATTATGCGGATCATTTATGCAAATTGGCGGTCTATGGCTTCAAAACGTGGCTTAACATTTCTTGAGTTCATTTTAACGATGTTGTGGGCAAACAAATGGGAAATTGTAAGGCTTTACCATAGTTATGCGCGTAGAGATCAGTACCCCAAGCATGTTGTTGAAATTGATAGTCCTGAAAATTTTTTAACATCCCGTATTTTTGTATTAATTGACGGTAGTGTTGATGTGAATGAATTGCGTCAACTTACACCAACATTACAGCGGTTAGTTCCCGCTAATGTTGTTGCAACCGTTGGAATACGCATGAATATTAAACCGTTTAGTGTTGGTGTGGTGGCTGCAATGAAATCTTATACAGTGGCAAGGTTTTTCTAGTTAGGAATATGCAAAAACACCACATTCATATCTCAATGATCATGACTAAATTCTTAGGTAGAGATTTTAGTCATGAGAGCGAATTTTCAACAAACCCTACAAGATTACGGTCTTGATTACGCCACAGCTAAAGCACTAGGCGCACCGATGTTGGCTTGTACGGGTATGATTGTACCTGATATTGCGCCACATTTAGCCCTGTTAATTACTAACTTCCCACGCCCAGTCACCACTTATACCGAACCTGTAGATTTTGCCTATGCGGGTGGCTTACAAGCAACGGTAACTGGTGTTCCAAAGACAAGCCATACAAGCAACTTACAGTTTATTGAAACCGATTTCGGTCAAATTCAGGGGTTTATGGAACTTCTGATGGCGAATGGTGGTGTAACTGATTGTACGGTTTACGATGGTCGTCAAGGTCGCTTTATGCAAGCTTATCAATTAACTGATTGTGCGATTACGTTTGAACCGTCCGAGTTCGATGCGGAAGGGCGAAGCACACTTTTAAAAGTATCTGCCCCAATGAGTTATATGTATATGGGCTTAAATACAAAGCTAGGCACAAGCACCGTAGTAGGTCAAATTACGGGCGCAAGCAATGTAGTAGATCAATTCTTAAATAAAGCCAATCAAACTTTAAATATTGTTCGTGCGGGCAATAGCTTAGTGCGGGCAATTGGGGATCTATTCTAATGACGCTATTGCTGCATGTTGGTGATACGCTTCAAATCAGCGAAGCAGGGGCAATATCTGCCCTTGCGGCTGATTTGTTAGATGAATATCAAACGATGGGATACAGCTTAACGCAAGAAGATTTAGAAACCATTTTAATTAATGATTATAAATTTTATGCGGGATGGGCTTATACACAAGAACAGCGAAAATCTAACCATTCGATTGACAAAAATACAGTTATTAGTATTGGTGAATGGGGCATTATTTCCCAAATGATCCGTCATCATTGTGATTATATGCACGCTCAACGTATGGAGGGATCGGCTTCATTAGGTGGTGAGCGTTTTGGTATAGACTCTATTTCAGCACGACAAAGCTATGAAGCAGCACAATTAGACGTTAAAAAAGATGCTTTTGTTGAAG